>CAYQUY010000248.1:0-4233 GCA_964420755.1 uncultured Anaerolineaceae bacterium | reverse complement strand
CCCTCGGTCTCTGCCTTGACAGGGCAGCGTGTTAGGCCGCTACACCACACCCCCAGACGGCTCGAAGTCTACCACAGCGCGGAAACCACCGTCAAGACGCGAGGGCGCCGCATGAGGGCGATCGCCGGGACCGCTGCCCGATCGCGGGGATCTCCAGTGCGCTGCCCTCCGACCGCGTCGCGCGGCGGAGCCGCAGTGCAGCCTCACGCCCTCGGGTCCGTGGCTGATGCCTTGCCTTCCCCACGGCGACGCGTGGAGCCGCTGCGGGACGCCGGCACAGGATCGCGACGAGCAAGGCGCCTTCACCGGAGAACCTGCGCACGCGCAGTGGTTGGGGCGATGCCCCAACCACTGCCGCTACTTTCGCCTGATCCGGATGGACCCCTTCTTCCTCACCCTACCCATCAGGCTGCGCACTGCCCACTTGCCGAGTCACCATTCATGGGCTTCGAGGTCAGGGTGTTGACAGAACGCTCCGAAAGCAGATGTCGTGGACGCTTGTCGGCTACTGCCCCACAACAACCGTCACCTCGAACGTCTGCAGCGGCGCGACGCCGGGTTCGAACGTCCGATGGTAGATCAGGCTCAGGGTGACTTCCCCTCGCCCTATGGCCTCGAAGGTCAGGGTCATCACCCCGCCCGCTCCCAGCAGATTGCTCTCTGCCTCAAAGGTCGGCTCACCTTGCTGCTGCAGCACGGACTCGGCTCCCGGTTCGACCTCCCAGGTATAGCCCGTCGTCGGGTTGCCCGGCAGGGCGACGTCCAGGATCTGCCCCTGGTGAAGCTCTACGGTTGAACCGGCATCCGCCTCGGTGATGCGCACGGGCTCCGTATTCGTCGCCGACCCACAGGAAGCCAGCGCCAGGGCAAACGCGCACGCTAGAAGAAGGGTGGTTTTTCGAGTGGACATTGCTGGATCCTCCTTTTCCGTGCTCATAGACGCCGCGACTGGAGTGGAAGTTCCCCCGGGATCTGCCAACCAAGACCGGGCCGTCATGGCGCCAGGGCCGGCCGTTCTGAGCCGTCTTCCCGGCAGGCACATCCTACCATGGTTACCCGACCCCGACCCGACTCCGCGGCTCCTCGCCGGTATCGCTGCCCAACGCTTTCCGGTATAATCCGGGCCATGTCCGATCAGGACGAGCGGCTCGTCTCCCCCGATCTGCACCGCGATGACCTGACCGACTACGCGCTCCGCCCGCGCCGGCTGGAAGAGATCATCGGCCAGGACCGCGTCAGGCAGAATCTGGCCATCCTCATCCAGGCCGCCAAGGGCCGCGGCGAGGCACTGGAGCACGTCCTCTTCTATGGCCCGCAGGGATTGGGCAAGACCACGCTGGCCCACGTGCTGGCCAACGAGATGGAGGTCGCCATCAAGGTCACCTCGGGCCCGGCGATCGAGCGCGCCGGGGACCTGGCCGCCATCCTGACGAACCTGAGGCCGAATGACGTCCTGTTCATCGACGAGATCCACCGCCTCGGCCGCGCCATCGAGGAGATCCTCTACCCGGCCATGGAGGATTATGCCCTCGACATTCTGATTGGCAAGGGACCCAGCGCCCGCTCCATCCGCCTTCGGCTGCCCCGCTTTACCGTCGTCGGCGCGACGACCCGCCTGGCGCTGATGACCGCCCCCTTGCGGGCCCGCTTCGGAGCCGTCCATCGCCTCGACTTCTACGACCTGCCGGCGATGGAAGCGATCGTCCGGCGGGCTGCGAGCTTGCTCGATGTCTCCATCGATCCTTCCGGCGTCGATGAGATCGCCCGAAGGGCCAGAGGCACCCCCCGCGTCGCCCTGCGGCTTCTGCGGCGAGTGCGCGACTTCGCCGAGGTGCGCGCCGACGGACGCATCTCGCAAGGGGTCGCCCGCCAGGCCCTGACGCTCCTTGACGTCGACGAGCTGGGCCTCGACGACGCCGACCGCCGCGTCCTGCGCACCGTGATCGACAAGTTCGGCGGCGGCCCGGTCGGCCTGCAGACGATCGCGGCCTCGATCAGCGAGGAGCCCGACACGATTATGGACGTCGTCGAGCCCTACCTCCTCCAGCTCGGCTTCATCGATCGAACCCCCCAGGGGCGTGTGGCCACGCCCAGGGCGTATGAGCACCTCGGCCTCGCCATCCCTGAGACCCCACAGCCCCGCTTGCCCGAGATCTGAGCCTCCCCGCCATGCCCGACTTCTCTTCTTTCGCCCGCTGGTTGATCGCCATCGGCCTGGGTATGGCCGCCTTCGGCGGGCTGCTATGGCTGCTCGGCCGCGCGGGACTGCCTCTGGGCCGGCTTCCAGGCGACTTCCGCTTCCAGTCCGGCGGCGTGACCTGCATCTTCCCCCTCGCTACCGCGCTCCTGCTAAGCCTCGCCCTGACCATCCTGCTCAACTTGATCCTGCGCGGCCGGGGCAGGTAGAACGTGCGCACGGACGATTTCGACTACGACCTCCCCACCAGCTTCATCGCTCAATCCCCGGCGGAGCCGCGCGATTCCTCACGTCTATTGGCACTGGACCGATCGCGCGGCAGCCTGTCCCACCACCTTTTCCGCGACCTGCCGGACTTCCTCTCCCCCTCCGACGTCCTGGTCCTCAACCAGACCCGCGTCCTCCCGGCGCGCCTGCGAGCCCGGAAGCTGCCGACCGGCGGCAAGGCCGAGATCCTTCTCCTCAAGCGCCTGGCGCCACAGACCTGGGAGGCTCTCGTGGGCGGCAAGGGCCTCACCCCAGGGAGGCGCCTGGCAATCGATGGCGGCCCAGCGGCCGTCGTCGTCGAGGACCTGGGCGGAGCGCGCCGCCTCATTCGATTCTCCGAACCCATCTCGCCGGATCTGGAACGCATCGGCGAGATGCCTCTGCCTCCCTACATCCATACGCCCCTGCGCCACCCCGATCAGTACCAGACGGTCTTCGCCCGCGACCCCGGCTCAGCAGCCGCTCCGACAGCCGGGCTTCACTTCACGCCCAATCTGCTCAAGCGTATCGAAGATCGAGGCCTGGGGGTCGCCCGCATCACGCTGCATATCGGGTTGGACACCTTCGCGCCAGTCATCGAGGACGACCCCGAGGCGCACGCCATCCACAGCGAATGGTGCCATGTGACGGCCGAGGCCGCAGCCTCCATCAACCAGGCCCGAGCCTCCGGCGGCCGGATCATCGCCGTGGGAACAACAACGGTCCGGACGCTCGAGACGGCAGCTCGCCTCGCAGCGCCGGGCGAGACACTAGCCGCCTTCGAAGGCCCAACCCATCTCTTCCTCCTGCCCGGCTTCGAGTTCCGAGCCGTCGACGCGCTCGTCACCAACTTCCACCTCCCCCGCTCGACCCTGATCATGCTCGTCTCGGCGTTTGCCAGCCGGGAGCGGATCCTCGCCGCCTACGAGGTCGCCAAGCGCGAGGGGTATCGCTTCTACTCCTTCGGTGACGCCATGCTCATCCTCTAGGCGAGCTTAGCTGCCCGGTACGCGGATTCGGGGTGGGGTCGCTCGGGGATGGACCTTGCGGCGAAGCCGCCGCTCGGCCCATCCCCTCGCGCCAGAAGAACATAATACGGGCGACCGTGGCGAGCCTTCATACCCCTGAGCACTCTTCTTCCTCTGCGCGGCCAGAGCCTCCGATCCAGCCCTTGCCGATCCAGGGCTTCTTGGCCATTCCTTCCCGGGCGACGGATTCGGGATCGTTAAGGGATGCGAGCGATGTCGACAGCACGAGGTGAGCCAGGCCGGCGGCGGGCTAATCGCGGCCGCGAAAGCTAGCCGCAACGCGGACGCCCAGCGCGAGGGCGCGGGCGCCGCTGGACGGCGAAGCCGGCCGGCGGCGCCCACGCCCGAACGCCCAACCCATCTGAGTATCCGGCCCCGGTTGACAGCCTGGCTTATATATGCGATACTCCCCCCGACGCTCCAGGGAGCGTCCTCCTTCGCTATCCTTTAGAGGAGGAGGTGATGCCTACATGAGTACCAGTGGTAAGCCCGGCGCTGCGGCATCCCTCCTCCAGATAGGATAAGGATGCCGCAGCGCAGCGGAGAGCCGTCCAGCGGACGGCTCTTTGCATTCCCCATCAGGTCACGCTCGAGCGCTCAGGCAGCAGGCCAAGGGAGAACGACGAAGGAGGTACTGCCGGGAACACCCCCGCTGCCAGGTAACACCTTCTCGCGGCCGGCGGTTTCCTGACGGTCGCCTGTCAGTCGCCCAGACAGATGCCCATGGAGCGAGCCGTGGCGACCGCGTCGCCGTTCAAGTCG
>CAYQUY010000247.1:0-4244 GCA_964420755.1 uncultured Anaerolineaceae bacterium | reverse complement strand
GATCATCGATCTGTCCGGCCACAGGGCGGATCTCCACCTCGGGGTCGACCAGGCCCGTTGGCCGGATGACCTGGTCCACCACCTGGGCCGCCCGCTCGAGTTCATAGGGACCGGGAGTGGCCGAGGTGTAGATCATCTGACCGGTCCGGGCCTCGAACTCCTCGAAGGAGAGAGGCCGGTTGTCGAGGGCTGAGGGCAGGCGGAAGCCGTACTCAACCAACGTCTCCTTGCGCGAGCGGTCGCCGCCGTACATCCCGTTGATCTGCGGGACGGTCATGTGGCTCTCGTCAAGCACGATCAAGTAGTCGGGAGGGAAGTAATCCACCAGCGTCCAGGGAGGCGATCCCGGGGGGCGCTGGTCGAGGTGCCGGGAGTAGTTTTCGATCCCGGCGCAGTAGCCAACCTCGCGCAGCATCTCCAGGTCGTAGCGGGTTCGCTGCTCAATCCGCTGCGCCTCCAGCAGCTTCCCGGTGGCCTTGAACTCCTGGACTCGCTGCTCCAGTTCGGTTTCAATGGAGGCCAGAGCCACCTGAAGCTTCTCCTCATCGGTGATGAAGTGCTTGGCCGGGTAGATCGACGTTGATTCCCGCTCGGCGAGAATCTCACCGGTGAGCGGGTCGAACTCGGCGATGCGCTCGACCTCGTCGCCGAAGAAGCCGATCCGGACGCCACGTTCCTGGTAGGCGGGTGCGATCTCCAGCGTGTCCCCGCGGACGCGGAACGCCCCCGGGCGCAGCTCAAGGTCATTGCGGTCGTAGTGGCTCTCGACCAGCTGACGCAGCAGCGCGCTTCGCCGGTAGACGCCGCCGACCTCCAGGTTGATCACCACGCGGCCGTAGGCCTCGGGGCTGCCGATGCCGTAGATGCATGACACCGAGGCCACCACGATGACGTCCCGGCGCGAGATCACCGAGGCCGTCGTCGACAGCCGAAGCCGCTCGATGTCCTCGTTGATCTCCGTCTCCTTCTCGATGTACAGATCGTGCTTGGGAACGTAGGCCTCGGGCTGGTAGTAGTCGTAGTAGGAGACAAAGTACTCAACGGCGTTGTCGGGGAAGAAGTCCTTGAACTCAGCATACAGCTGCGCCGCCAGCGTCTTGTTGTGCGCCATCACCAGCGTCGGCCGCTGGACCTGGGCGATGACGTTGGCGATGGTGAAGGTCTTCCCGGTCCCGGTCGCGCCCAGAAGAACGGTGTGCTTGTCTCCCCGCTCGAGGCCGGCGACGATCTTCTCGATGGCCTCGGGCTGGTCACCGGTCGGCTGGTAGGGAGAGCGCAGGCGGAACTCAGGCATGGCGCCACCCTGTCTCATGGCGGGGAGGTGCGAAACTGCCTTGTCCGGAGAGGAAGGCTTCATCCATACAAGCTACACCCGGGAATGACCGCGTCTTCATAGGCCTAGAACAGATGGGCTAGGATTATACCACGGCTCACAGGTCGCGGGTCGCTTCTTCGGACGGTACCTTACCCCGGCGCGGTGTCGAGGGCGGGAGATGCAGCGTCACTCCTCTTGGCTGTCTCGGTCTCGGGGCGGGGTCCGCTGGGTCATGGTCCGTCGAGGGGCACTCCATGAGAGGATCGATGACGCGAGGTGACTGCCGTCGGGCGCAGGGCATCATCGGGGCTGCGATCGACGCGCTTCCAGGCGTCTCGTCTTATCCGCACGCGCCTGGCCGACGCCCCTTCTCAGCTCGTCACGTAGATTGGGTTGCTGAAGATCCAGCCCCGGCGCTTGCCGAAGGCATGGAGATAGGCTTCCACCCGGTAGGCACCGGGCTCGGAGGACGTATGCACCGCCGTCTGCTGGCCGTGCAGCTCCCGCACCTTGCGGCCGTTGTGCACGAAGCAGATTTCCGCTTTCTGTGGCAGCCACACCTGTAGCGTGACGCCGTGGCGGCAAGAGATGGCCTCTCCCATGATGGCTTGTGCGTCTTGCCCGTGGGCGGTGAAGCGGAAACCGCGGGTCGGGGCGGGCAGGTCGTATCCGACAAAGCACCGGCCCCGGCGCAGGCTATGGTAGAGACGGCGCTTGTCACTCTCCAGGTCGCCGGTCAAGGGCTCATTGGTCAGCACGTGTGTGTTGACGGCTCGGAAGAGGAACTCATAGGGGAAAACGGTCCGGCGCAGCGGCCCGAGGCGGATGTCGAGCGCGTGTGCGTCCGAGCCGCCGATGGCAACGACCTTCTTCCCGGCGGCAAGGAGCTCATCCCAGCGCCGCAGCACCTCTGGGAAAGGGGCCGTCGCCACCTGCTTGGGATGGTAACCGTAGTACAGCGCCGCGAGGCGGGACCGCAGCAGGGACTTGAACTCGCTCATGGTGTTCCATAGCTCGATCCCCGTGTAACCCTCGAGGTGCCAATCCACCCACGAGAGATCGGGCTGGCGGAAGACTGGGGCAGGAGGATCGACCGGGTGGGCGAAGAAGGACATGCCTCCCGCCTGGTTGATGCTGTCCAGCATGCGCTGGGGCACACAAGCCAATGGGGCCAGCTCCTGGTCCACCTGGAAGACGAGGAGGTGGTTCTTCTGTGGATCGCGTGCCTGATCGTGGATCTCCTCGCCCACCAGAAGAAGCACGCGCTTCTCCCCTCCGTAGCGATAGCCTTCCAGCCCGCCGACCCAAACGTTGTGGTCAGTCACGACGACGAAATCCAAGCCAGCCTGGATGGCCGCCTCCGCGACCTGTTCATGGGTCCCTGTCCCATCGGAGTAGGGGGTATGAACGTGAAGATTGCCGACGTACTCGTGGATCAACGTGGTCTCCCAGGTCGGGTGAGGAGGCGTGCGCTCAGGCAGCTCGCGGGAAGGCCTCCGCCGTCCTTCTTCGGCCGGCGTCGGCCGGGGTGATCAGCAGGGCGCCGGCATGGGCGCAGAGGCCGATCAGCTGCTGCCGCTGGGCAGAGGTCAGGGGTGCCAGGTGGGTCACAACCATCCGAACTCGTTCCTCCAGAAGCAAGCGCAGGAGCCGGCTCCAGGCCGGGCCGGAGGGGTGCCTGTCGGTGAGCAAGGTAACGTCCCGGGGATCGTACCGGCCGATCAATCCCTCCAGATCGCGGCGAAGTCCCGCGTCCATCCGGAGCCATTGAAAGCCCGGGCGGGAACCGGGAACCTCGAGGGGGTGGTGCTCGATCTGGTAGATCACAATCGGTTGCACATCTCTGGGGACAGCCATCCACGCCTCCTGGCGGAAGCAGCTTGGGTAAGGATATCACATTCGCTGGGGCCGGGCAATTGACGCGCTGGGGGATCAGGACTGCCGGTGGAGGCGGCAGATGGGCATTCCCGGGTCGGGCCGCGCTATAATCCACGCACCGGAGAAGCCATGCGTCTGCGGTATCTCGGCAAGCTGACGCTCCTCTTGCTGTTATCGGGCTGTACCTTCCCCCCGGCGCCGCCGACACCGTTCTATCGCACCGGGACGGCGGTGTCGTCCTCCGTGGCCGCCGTTCCCACCCCATCGCAGACCGCGAGCGTATCTCCGGTCCCGTCCACTCAGACTGCGGTCCTGTCAGGGGGAGCACCGATAGCCACATCCACTCCGGTCAATCCTGGCACCGCCTCGCCGGCCGCCCTGGAGAGTACGGCCGAAGCCTCTTTCCGGCGATCCGTGCTGATGCCGGTTGCCCAGGAGATCGTCAGGAGCGTCAATGACGAAAGGACCGCGCGGGGCCTGCCAGCTCTGGCCGCGCCCGCATCCCTGATGGAAGTGGCTTTCGAACGATCTGAGGATATGGTAGCCCGCGGCTACTTCGGTCACGAGTATCCGGAGAACGGAAGCGCACTGGCCTGGTCTCTCTTGGTGGGGGCGGGGTTCGGGGGCGCGCTCGGGGAGAACATCTTTGCCACACCGGGAAGCCTGGAGGATGTCGCCTCGATCGCGCTGGCCGCCTGGTTGGGCAGCCCGGCCCATCGAGAGCAGATCCTCAACCCCATCTTTCACTACACAGGGGTTGGATTGATGGGGGACGGGACGGTGTGGAAGATCACACAGGTCTTCGCCGAGAGCAGCTTTGGAACGCGGTGAGACAATGAACAACCGGGAAGTTGCCACGGTCTTCGAGAACATCGCGGATCTGCTGGAGATCAGGGGAGAGCAGGTCTTCAAGGTGCTCGCCTACCGCAGGGCCGCGGAGGCGATCCGGGGTCTGGGATTGGACATCAACGCCGTCCGTCAAAAGGGGGAGTTGGAGACCATCCCCGGTGTGGGCAAGGCCATCAGCGCCAAGATCGAGGAGCTGCTGGAG
>CAYQUY010000246.1:0-4253 GCA_964420755.1 uncultured Anaerolineaceae bacterium | reverse complement strand
GGGATGCACCGGGTCGTCACCGAGGGAACCGCCTCTGACTATGCGCAACTCGAGACGATCTCCTCGGCCGGCAAGACCGGAACGGGCGAGTTCTGCGACGCCGTGGCCCTCTCCCAGAACCTGTGCCAGCCGGGTCACTGGCCAACGCACGCCTGGTACGCTGCTTACGCCCCCTACGAGAACCCCGAGATTGCCGTCGTGGCCTTCGTCTACAACGGCGGCGAAGGCGCCGTCACCGCAGCGCCCATCGTCCGCCAGGTCATGGAGGCCTACTTCGCTCTCCGGGCCATCGATTCCGCCCGCGGTCAGTAGGACAGGGGGTTCCAAGCTCGCATCAGCCGGCGGACAGGGCCCCGGCTGGCCATCGGCCGGGTAAACTGGCGAGGAGGTCCGACGGCCCTTCCAGCCGGCACAGGTGGCTGGGGGGCGCCGGCTCGCCCCCATGGGTGGCCCTGGCGCTGGGTGCATGCTATAATCCGACACTCGATGAGCGGACCAGTCGCGATCAAGGGTATTCGAGACGGGCTGCTGGTGACTTTGGGCGACGACAGCTGGCCGGAGGTCCACCAAGGGCTGCTACAGGCCATCGACGACCGGGGTGACTTCTTCCACGGCGCCCGGATTACCCTGCAGATCGGCGAGCGTGAGCTGGGAGCCGCCGAGCTCGGCCGGCTGCGCGAGGAGCTGGCCGAGCGCCAGGTAAGCCTGTGGGCGGTGCTCTCTGAATCAAAGCCGACCCGCAGCGCCGCCGCGGACCTGGGGATGGCGGTGGAGCTGGGGCGGCCGGCGGAGCGCCGGGAAACACCCATTGACACCGAGCTGGCGGGCGATTCGGCCGTGCTCGTCCAACGGACACTGCGTTCCGGCAACTCCCTTCACCACCCTGGCCACGTCATCGTGATCGGCGACGTGAACCCGGGAGCGGAGATCGTCGCCGGGGGCAACGTCGTGGTCTGGGGCCGACTGCGGGGTGTCGTGCACGCCGGCGCCGCCGGTGACGAGACGGCCATCGTCTGCGCCCTCGACCTCGCCCCTACCCAGCTCCGGATCGCGGATCACATCGCTGTCTCGCCCGAACGGCGCGGCAAGCCCAAGCCGGAGATGGCACACATCCGGGATGGGCAACTGGTGGCGGAAGACTGGGATGACGATCGCCGTCGCTAGTCCGAGGACGGATGGAGTTTGCGGATGACTGCCAAGGTCGCAACGATCACATCCGGCAAGGGTGGCGTGGGCAAGACAACGGCCACTGCCAACCTCGGCGTCGCCTTGGCGTCGTCGGGGTTGAAGGTGGTGTGCGTCGACGCTGATATCGGCCTTCGCAACCTCGACGTCGTCATGGGTCTGGAGAACCGCATCGTCTATGACCTGGTGGACATCGTCGAAGGGCGCTGCCGGCTGAGGCAGGCGCTCATCAAGGACAAGCGCCAGGATGACCTCTACCTCATCCCTGCCGCTCAGACCCGGGACAAGACGGCCGTCTCTCCACAGGACATGATCCGCCTGGCGGATGATCTTCGCTCGGAGTTTGACTGGATCCTGATCGATTCGCCCGCCGGGATCGAGCGCGGCTTCCGCAACGCGGTCGCCCCCGCCGATGTGGTTATCATCGTCACCAACCCGGAGGTCTCCTCGGTGCGCGACGCCGACCGCATCATCGGCCTGATTGAAGCCGAGGAGAAGGGGCCGGGCAAGCTGCTGGTGAACCGCTTCAAGCCCGAGCTGGTCAAGCGCGGCGACATGCTGAGCACCGAGGACATCCTGGATGTGCTGGCGATCGAGCTGATCGGCGTGGTGCCCGAGGACGAGAGCGTCCTGCTGGCCTCCAATCGGGGCAACCCGGCCGTCCTCGACGAGCGCAGCCGGGCTGGCAAGGCCTTCCGCAACATCGCACGGCGTCTGAATGGCGAGACCGTCCCCTTCGAGGATCTGGCCGCCAAGGACGGCTTCTTCGGGCGCCTGACTCGCTTGGTGCGACCGGGAGACGGATGAGATGAGCTTCCTACACTACCTGCTTGGCGGCCGCCGCCACAGCGCCAACGCTGCCAAGGAACGCCTGCAATTGGTTCTCGTCCACGACCGGGCCGACCTCACGCCAGGCAAGCTCGAGATCCTCAAGAGCGACTTGATCGCCGTCCTTTCCCGCCATGTCGAGATCGACCGGCCCTCGGTGCAGGTCACCCTCACCCGCGATCGAAACCAGCAGCGTCTCCTGGCCGACGTCCCTCTGGCGCCCCCCCGGGCCCGGCGTAGGCCGCCGGGCTAGGAAACCCTATGCGGGCCTCAGCCCAGATCTGGCGCCACTTCGACGTCCCGCTCCTGGCGGTGGTCAGCGTGCTGACGATCATGGGGGTTGCCATGATCCAGTCGGCTATCGGCGGCAACCCCTACCAGGCTGATCTCCCCTCACGCCAGGCGGTCTACGCCGCCATCGGATTGGCGGTCGTGATCATCGTCGCCGCCATCGACTACCGGCTGTGGTCGGCCCTCTCGCGGGCCATCTTCACTGTCATGGTCGTCGTCCTGGCTTTTGTCCTGGCGGCCGGGTTCGTCGGCTTCGGCGCCAGCCGCTGGTTCAACCTCGGTATCGCCTACCTCCAGCCATCAGAGATCGCCAAGATTGGCTTGATCCTGATCCTGGCCGACTACTTCGCCCGGCACCAGCCCGAGATCGGCGAGTTCAAGACCGTCGGTCGCAGCCTGATCCTGGTCGCCGCCCCCGCCTTTCTCATCTTCCTTCAGCCCGACCTTAAGACAACCGTCATCCTGATCGTCATCTGGGTGGCACTGGCCTGGGCCGCGGGCCTCCGCCTTCGCCATCTCAGCTCGGTGGCCGTCGCCGGCGTCTTCCTGCCAGCGCTCGTCTGGCCACTCCTGAAGGACTACCAGCAGGCCCGCCTCATCCAGTTCTTCTTCCCTAACCCTGAAGCCCAGTACGGCGCCACCTATAATGTCAACCAGGCGTTGATCGCCATCGGCTCGGGAGGCTGGTTCGGCCAAGGGTACGGGGCGGGGACGCAGGTCCAGCTCCGCTTCCTCAAGGTCCGACACACGGACTTCATGTTCTCCGTCATCTCCCAGGAGTTTGGGTTCATCGGGGCGGTCGTCGTCCTGCTGCTGCTGACGTTCGTCATCTACCGCTGCTTGAGGGCGGCGCGCATGGCGCGCGATACCCATGGGGCGCTGATCTGCTACGGCGTGGCCGTGTTGCTCATCCTCCAGGTCGCCTTCAACGTGGGGATGAACCTGCACCTCTTCCCAGTCTCCGGCCTGACCCTTCCCTTCCTCAGCTACGGAGGCTCCTCCCTCGTCGCCACCCTGCTCGGCATCGGGTTGGTGGAAAGCGTGATCCTGCGCCATAAGCGCATCGAGTTCTAGATACTTCCTGGTTTGAGGTATCCGATGACTGTGCCAGCCCGAGCCCGATTCGCCCCCTCCCCAACGGGGCGTTCACACATCGGCAGCGCCCGCACCGCCCTCTACGACTTCCTGCTGGCCCGCCAGACCGGGGGCCAGTTCATCCTGCGCATCGAAGACTCCGACCAGAAGCGCTTCGTCCCCAGCGCAGAAGCCGAGCTCATACAGGGGCTGCGCTGGCTGGGCATCGAGTGGGACGAAGGACCGGACGTCGGCGGACCCTGCGGGCCATACCGGCAGTCGGAACGCGGTCAGATCTATGTACAGCATGCTGAGGACCTGGTCCGCCGTGGCTGGGCCTACTACTGCTTCTGCTCGCCGGAGCGGCTGGCCCAGATGCGGCAGGAGCAGCTAAGGCGCAAGCAGCCACCGCGCTACGACGGCCGCTGCCGCTCACTCAGCCTCGAGCAGGCCAGAGCCCGCCGCGAGGCAGGCGAGAAATGCGTCGTCCGCTTCCGTACCCCGCGGGAGGGAAGCACCACCGCTGTCGATCTCCTGCGGGGACCGATCACCGTGGAGAACGCCCACATCGATGACTACATCCTGCTCCGGTCCGACGGGATGCCGGTGTACCACCTGGCGGCCATGGTCGACGACCATCGCATGGGCATCACCCACGTCTTGCGCAGCGCCGAGTGGCTGCCCACCTTCCCCCCTCCACGTCCTGATCTTCCAGGCGTTCGGGTGGGAGCAGCCCGTCTGGGTCCACCTTTCTCTCTTCCTGAGCCCCAGCGGCAAGGGCAAGATGAGCAAGCGCAGAACTGAGGATGTCAAGGCCGGCGAGAAGTCGATCTATGTCAGCGATCTCCAGGCCATGGGCTATCTGCCCGAGGCCG
>CAYQUY010000245.1:0-4255 GCA_964420755.1 uncultured Anaerolineaceae bacterium | reverse complement strand
GACCAGACCGACGGTGGTTGAGAGCCAGGCGCCCAGGTACAGCACCGGGTAGGCCAGCCGCCACTCGAGCGCGTTCGAGAGGGCACGGTCGCTGAACTGCTTCAGCCCCAACGGCCCGACGACTTGGACGGTGGCCTCCCCAGCACTGCTTCCCGGAAGCGCGGCGAGACCGCGTACGATGCCCGCCACGATCCCGCCGATGGTCTCGGCCGCCCGCTCCACGGCGGCTGGCAGGCTGTACCGCACCAACTCCCCCTGGGTGTAGAACCCGGCCACGCCCTGGCCCTCGGGCGGGACCCGTCTAAGCTGGAGCGTGGCCTCAATCTCCGTCTCGCCGCGCCCGAGCCGCAGGGAGACTGTCTCGCCTGCCCGCGCCCGCAGCGCGCGGCTCAGATCCTCGGTCGAGGTGACACGCCCGCCGTCGAGCTCCAGGATCACGTCGCCCGGTTGCATGCCGGCCGCCTCCGCCGGGGAGCCAGGTGCGACAGCGACGACCCGCACGCGATCCGGCCACTGGGTGGCGAAGCCAATGGTCAGCAGGGCGAGCGCCAGCACCCCGTTGGCCATCGCACCGGCGACGAAGATGCCGATGCGTCGGCCCGGCGCGCTCAGCCATAGCCCGTCAGGAACCCCCGGATCGAACTCGCCCGCTGGCAGGACGAATCCGCCCAACGGGAGAAGGTTCAGTGAGAGGGTGGTCTTGCCGATCTGCCCAATGCGCACCAGCCGCGGGGGCAGCCCTAGCCCGATCTCCTCGATCCGAACCCCGCAGGCCATAGCCGCCAGCAGGTGCCCCAGCTCGTGGGCGCTCACCACAACCCAGAAGAGCACAAGGAAGAACACAAGGGGGAACACGAGGAAGACGCCGATGATCAGGATTGCTGTCATTCGACCACCCCCGCCGCAGGCATTCTCGCGCCGGATTGCCGCGGGCGCGGCCTACCAGTGCCCGAAGCTGGCGGTAATGTCGAAATAGACGGTGTACGGCTCACCATTCGATCTGACCAGATCAATGGCATCATAGGTACGCCCGTTCTCATGAATCAGGCTCTGGCTTACCAAGGTGCATGTTGGGCAGTGCCAGGTGATCCACTGATACTCCGTCGAGATAGCATCCTCGTCGTAGTCGTCCAGGACCACTACGGCCGTCTCTAGGGACGACCCGTCGTGCCCGCGCCCGTCCTCGACCGGCAATGAGACGAAGGGGTAGACGACCACTGCCGCTGCAGACAGCAGGCAGGCACTGACGCCCAGCACAACTCCCACGAGAGTTGCCTTGATATGGCCTCGCATCGCATCCTCCTTCATCTTCGACGGCAGCTCTTGCCCACCGCGCCCCGCCATGCTTTAATCGACTCACCACCTGCACACAGCGTAAGTCCGGCCGGTCCGTGCTTCTGCCGAGAATCTGCCGACTTGGGCGTGTCCCGTCCCTCTGCCTCCGATCCGTTCGCCCGGCGTTCGTTGCGCCAGGCGTTGCGCGATTGGGAGAGTTCCCCGGACCTGGGCGAGCACCCGCTTGCCCAGCGGCCGCTGGTCGAGCATCACCGGCAAGCCGCCGGGTACCGATCTACGGCCGTCGGGCGCGGCGTGGCGCTGCGCGACGTGCTGCTGCAGGCGATCGAGAGTCTCCCCAGCGAGGAAGGGGCGGCGGCCCGGCGGGTGGCGATCCTGCGTGGGCTGTACCTTGAGGGGCGTTCAGCCGACTATCTGGCGGATTCCCTCAGCATCGCTCAGTCGACCTACGACCACGAGCATGCCGCCGCCCTCGACGCGCTGTCCGACCGGCTTCGTGAGTGGGACGAGAACGGCTTGCCGGCGCACGTCGCCGCTCAGATGCCCACCCTGCCCGCGGTGCCGGTTCCCTTCCTGGCACCGCCCCTTCCTGAGCAGCCGCTCCTTGGACGGCAGTCAGTCCTCGATATCTGCCGCCAGCACCTGCTTGGCGGTGAGCGGCTCCTGGCCCTGGCTGGCCTCCCGGGGGTCGGCAAGACCGCCCTGGCCATCGTGCTGGCGCATGACCCGGCGATCCGCCAGGCCTATCCCGACGGCGTTCTCTGGGCTGGCCTCGGCCAATCCCCTGACTTGGCAGCCCGCCTGGGCGCCTGGGCGGTCGGGCTAGGATGGTCTCTCGCCGAGTTGGCCGCGTACCCCGCACTCGAAGATCGGGCGCGCCTCCTTCAGGGGCTCATCCGCGCCCACCGCACGCTCCTCGTCCTCGATGACGCCTGGACACAGGCGGAAGCCCGCGCCCTGCAACTTGGTGGGGAGGGGTCGGCGCACCTGATCACGACACGCTCGCCTGCCCTCGCCGAGGAGCTCGCCGGAGAGGCCGCCGTTGTTCTGCCCGAGCTGGACGCCGCCTCCGGCCGGGCTGTGCTGGCGCATTTCCTTCCGGGAGTGGTGGAGGGGATGCCGGAAACAGCCGACCGGCTGGTGCAGGCAGTCGGCGGACTGCCATTGGCCCTCGTTCTCATGGGGCGGCACCTCCGAAAGCAAGGCCGCCTGGCGCAGTCGCGTCGGCTGCAGGCCGCCCTTCAGATGCTGCAGGAACCCTCAGCTCGCCTGGATCTGCTCGAGTCTCGGCCTGCGCTGGAAGCCCAACCGTCGCTTCCCATTGGTACGCCGCTAGCGCTGCGGACCGTGATCGCTCTGAGCGATCTGGCTCTCGGCGATCCGCCACGCCGGATGCTGGCCGCGCTGGCCGTCCTGCCACCGAAGCCCAACACGTTCTCCGAGGAGGCAGCATGCGCTGTCGCAGACGGAAGCGCAGCGGACCTGGATGCCTTGCTCGACGCTGGGCTGGTGGAGCCCTTCGGCGCCGGCCGCGCTACCCTGCACCCGGTCGTGGCTGATTACGCTGCCAGCCTAGGTGACTCGGCGGCCGCGGGGCAGCGCCTGGTGGCGTACCTCGCCTCACTGCCCGGTCGCTGCGGCGACGATCTCATGGTCCTTGGTCGCGACGAGTCCAACGCCTTGGCCGCCATGTGCATTGCTGAACAGACTGGCCAGCCGGAAGACCTTGCCTACCTAGCCCATGCCTGGTTTGACTACTTCGAGGCCGTCGGACGTCTCGGCGGGGCCGAGCCGCATCTGATCCAGGCGCTCGAGGCCGCGCGCCTGGCAGGCGCCCCCGAGCGCCTGTGGCAGGCGCTGGAGGATCTTGGGCGTGCCTCGCTGCGGTTGGGTGAGTACGACCAGGCGGTGCAGCTGGCCTCGGAGGGATTAGGCCTGGCACGCGGGACGCGCCACCCAAGCGAGGCACGGGTGACGTGCGGCTTCCTCAAGATCTTGGGTCTGGCCTCACTGTCAAAGGGGGAGTTCGAGCGCGCCCGAGCCTTCTGTGAAGAAGGGCTTGCGGAGGCGGAAGCGGCGGGACTGGGCGCGGAGCGGGCTGCATTGTTGGCCAACCTGGGATCGATCCTGGCCAAGCAGGGGTCCGTCGACGAGGCGAGCGAGCGGATGCGCCAGGCGTTGACCCAGGCGCGTGCCCTCGGGGACCGCTCTCTTGAGGCATCGCTGCTGGCCAACCTGGGCGTCGTGGCCGCGCAGCGCGGCGACCTGGAGCAGGCGGAGCCGCTCTTCCTCGAGGCGCTCGAGCTGGAGCATTCCCGTGGTGCTCGCGCCACGATGGCCTCGTTGCTGACCAACCTCGGTGCCCTGGCTTATGACCGCGGCGACGAGGCCGCCGCCGAGGCCCACTTCCGCGAGGCGCTTGCCATTGCCCGCGACTTCGACGACCCAGAGCGGCAAGCCCTCTTGCTGGCCGACCTCGGGCGGCTGGCCGTCGCCCGGGGCGCCGATGACGAAGCCGAACGCCTCTATAGCGATGGCCTGGCCCTGGCCCGACGCACCGGGCACCGCGAGAATCTGGCCCTGCTATTGATCAACGCCGGCGCGCTGGCAGGTCTTCGCGGCCGCGCCCGGGATGCCCGTGCCCTCCTCGAAGAAGCCCTCGCCATCGCCCGCGACCTCGGCCACGCCCGATTTGTTTCCGCCGCTGAGGCCGAGCTTGCCAGGCTAGATTCCTCGGAGGATCGGGTCAAGTAGCCATCGTATGGGGCGCCAGCCGTTTGAGACGCGCCGCCGGAGATGGGGAGGAGAATCGAGCGCCCTCTCCCTGAAGGAGAGGCCTTTCGCTTCGCTCAAGGATCCCCTGCCAAGGGTGGGGTGAGGGGGGAGCCGCAACGGAATGCCTCCCCTAGGCTGTCCTATACCGGATGGGTGTTGACAGTTTGAAGCCGTTGTCGCTTGT
>CAYQUY010000244.1:2506-4257 GCA_964420755.1 uncultured Anaerolineaceae bacterium | reverse complement strand
TGGGCTTTGCCTCAGCGGGCTTCCGGGCCACGGCTTTCGCCCTGCGCTCAACCGGGGGCTTGGCTCTGGCTCGGGGTGCGACAGCCGCAACGGCCTCCGCGACCACGGCCTCCGCCTCTACCGCCGGCTTCTCGCCGACTCCTGGAAGGACGATTCCCTCGACCATCAGGCGGGTATACTGCTGCCTGTGCCCTGCCTTTCGCCGGTAGCGCTCCTTGGGGATGTACTTGAAGATGATCACCTTGGGGGCCTTGACGTGATCCATGACCTTCGCCTTGACCTTGGCTCCATCCACCAAGGGAGTGCCAATGCGGATATCCCGGCCATTGACCACCATCAAGACGTCCTTGAGCTCTACCCGCTTGCCCACCTCGACCGAGAGCCGGTCAACCTCGATGGCCTGGCCTTCCTGGGCCAGATACTGCTTTCCGCCCGACTCCACGATAGCGTATGTCATTTCTCGCTCCAGCTTCTCTTCGCCGCCGCGCCCGCGTTCTAGCCGACTGCTCCACCTCTCGCCCAGAAGGCGGGACCCACGCGGGGCGGCGGGGAAGTTGGTCACACATGGACCCGCCCCAGCCACAAGCGCCGGGGCAGGTTGGGGCATTATACCCGCTCGTTCTATGGTCTGTCAACGGCGATCGGCCTGGCTGCCCCCCATCAGCGACCCCCCGATTCCGACCGCCAGCCAAGCACACCGGTCAGAGGATGAACGTGGCCCCAGCTGGGTCCCAGATTCGGACAACACCCCAGACCGGCCCGTCTGCTACGGCGCCTCATCCCATCCTGGCTGGTTGGCGGCAATGCTGCGGACGTCGTAGTAGCGCGCCGCGCACACGTTGTACCAGAACGCTGCGTCAGGCGAGAGCTCGGCCACGTCTGGAATGATGTGGTCGATCCCCACGACCTCGAGCTGCATGAGACCCGTCTCCCGCTCCGCCCGGATCGCAGCATCTCGCGCGTCCCAGAAGGTGGCCCATCGAGCGAATCGCGGGAAGTCGGCCACCAACTGCCGCGAGGCGCGCAGAGGGAAGAGACAGGCCGTGGCGACCGCCAGTGCCAACAATAGCGTATGTTGGGCGGATGATACTCCGCTGGCAGCCCGCCAGCGGGCCGCCAGCCGACCGGCGAGGGCGCCGGAAGCCGCCGCAGCGAGCACGACGAGAAAGCAGGCCAAGACCATTGCGCGCCCCACCGGATAGCTCCGCTGCGCGTACGCACTCGGCGCGGTGACCGCCATCACGAGCACAAGGGCCAGCGGCGGAATGGCGAGCAAGCCGAGGGCCACCCGGCGGGGGGATACCGCTTCGGGAAGGGGATGTCTGGAGGCGCGCTCGAAGGCGAGCAGGAAGAACAGCACCCCCACAGCCACGTTGGGAAGGAAGTGCCACCGGACAGTGGAGCGCACGAACAGGTACGCGTATTGGGCCGAGAGCCGCAAGAGAAGGATCAGGTCAGGCGGCGCTGTCTGCATCTGAAGCATGCGCAGCCGCGTGCTTGGTGAGAGAGCCAGCGCCAGCATGGCCACTGCCGTCCCGAGCCACGCCGCCAGGACAGGCGCAATCCATCGCCCAAAGTCCTTCCTCTGCCGGAAGCCAAGGAGGAGAAGGAGGGGCAGGCTGATCCCGGTCAGGAAGAGCGCTGTCGCCGTCTCCGAGAACCCACCGGCGAAGAAGGCCAGCCCTGCAATCCCAAGCAGCCTCCAGCGTCGTCTGGGAGATCCTCCCGCCGTGCTGAGCACCAAGGCCACC
>CAYQUY010000244.1:0-2496 GCA_964420755.1 uncultured Anaerolineaceae bacterium | reverse complement strand
CGAGCGGGGCGATGTACGGGAGCATCCCAGATCGCCAGTAGGCGACTTGGGGGAGATCAGGCGCCTGATCGAGCGTGAAGAAGACCAGGCATTCCGCCAGGATGAAGATCTCCATGCGAGTAGGTGGCAGCGAGGCTAGCCTGGCCCCTCGCCCCATGGCAAGTGCGATCGCGATCAGCCAGAGCGCAAGCGCAGCCGCCGGCAGGACTGCGCTAGCCGCCGGTCCAATCAGGTCGCTCCCCCCCGCCACAAGGGTCAGTGAATAACGATTGCCAGAGTAGTTGGCCTGGCCGAAATAGGCGTTCCTCTGGGCTTCCCAGAATCCGCGCTGGACGACGTCCGCGGCGTAGCAGTAGTCGTCGCCACTGTACCGCATGAACGCGCCCAGGAAGGCGTGGCCGACAAGGGGCAGGCCAAAGGCCCCGATCCCGGCTACCAGGATGGCCCCGCGGGCCCAGCCAATCCGACGGGCGACAGGAGACACAGCCCTCACCACCTCATGGGGAAAGGAGATGAGACATCAGGCAAGCAACCCCGGGCCGAGTCCGACGTCCTGCCAGGGACCTCGACCTTGTCAGGCGAGCGGCTTCCAACCGACAACCGGCCGGCCCGACGCTCGGGGTGTGCAGGGCCGCCGAGGGAGCAGATGCTCTCCCTCGGCCGTGGCACTGCGCGCCCGGCTGCCGGGGCCTCGCGCACCCATTCTCCGCCCCCTCGGGCTTCGCCTGGCGACCAGCGGACGGTCGAACGTGCCTGGCCCAAGGGGCATTGCCAGATCCAAGATGACGGCCAATCGCAGGTTTGCGGCCAATCACAATCTGGCCGCGGCAACATATGGGCCTGCCCCAGCCACAAGCGCCGGGGCAGGTTGGGGCATTACACCCGCTCATTCTACCTGCTGTCAACCGCAGATGACTGCGCTACCTTCTCGCTCTCAGACGGCGGGACCTCGATTGGGGAAGACCGTAACCTCTTCGCTAGCGCCACCCTTGCGGACGCGGTCCGAGCCCGCCGGCTAGCTCGCGGCTACCGCCTCCACCTCCCCGGCCTCTGCCTTCGGCAAGGCCTCAAATTGCTCATCGCGCAAGGCGGTCTCTTCGCCGGGGAAGGCTGTCCCGGCCGGAATCAGCTTGCCGATGATCACGTTCTCCTTCAGCCCGTGCAGGTAGTCCACCTTGCCCTCGATGGCCGCCCCGGCCAACACCTTGATCGTGTGCTGGAAGGACGAGGCGGACAGGAACGACTCGGTGCTCAGCGAGGCTTTGGTCACGCCCAGGAGCACCTGGACCGCCCGGGCAGGATGCTTGCCCTCTTGCAGCATCCTTTCGTTCAGACGCTGCAGATACATTCGGTCGACCAGATCGCCCGGAAGCAGGTCCGTGTCGCCTGGCTGGGTCACCTGAACCTTCGAGAGCATCTTACGGATGATGACCTCGAAGTGTTTGTCGTTGATGTTCTGGCCCTGAGAGCGGTAGACTTTCTGGACTTCGGTCAACAGGTACAGTTCGCAGGCCTCGAGGCCCAGGATGCGCAGGATGCGATGTGGATTGAGCGAGCCCTCGGTGAGCTGCTGCCCGGCCTCCACCTTCTCGCCTTCCTTGACTAGCAAGCGGGCGCTGGGCGCAATCTCGTACGCGGCCTCCTCGACCTGCTCGTAGCTGATGACCGCCTTGCGCTCGTTCAACCGCAGCCGGCCGCCGTGGCTGGCGACGATCTGGGACTGGCCCCGAGTGGCGATGACGTCCCCCGTGACAACTTCGGCCTTGTCCTCCAACTTCAAGGACCAGTTGCCAGGCACGTTGTACTCGTCATGCACCAGCCGGCTGTTGACCACACGCACGAGCCGCTGGCCGTCCGGCGTCTCAGGCGCCAGGACGTGCACCGTGCCGGCGATCTCGGATGTGACCGCCTCGCCCTTCGGTTTCTTGCGGGCCTCGAAAAGCTCCTCCACACGCGGGAGACCGGTGGTGATATCGCCGCCGGCTGCCACGCCGCCGGTGTGGAAGGTGCGCAGGGTGAGCTGCGTGCCTGGCTCACCGATCGACTGGGCAGCCACAATCCCCACAGCCGCCCCGCGAGCCACCATCTCTCCTCGCCCCAAGTCCATGCCATAGCACTCAGCACACAGCCCAAAGCGCAGCTCGCAGGTCAGCGGCGACCGGACGAAGACGTCGGCTGTGCCCGACGCTTCGATCCTCCGAGCAAGGTCCACGGCGATCATGTCATCCCGGTTGGCCAGTATCTCGCCGCTCCCGGGATCGACAACCCGCTTGGAGACGACCCGGCCATAGATGCGGGTGGCGAAGCCCTGGCCGGCGACGTCATCCGACCGCCGGATGGTGATCCCTTGCTCCGTCCCGCAGTCGTCGGAGTTGATGATCACGTCCTGGGCTACGTCAACCAGGCGCCGGGTCAGGTAGCCAGCGTCGGCCGTCCGCAGGGCCGTGTCGGCCAGGCCCTTGCGGGCGCCGTGGGTTGAAATGAAGTATTCCAGGG
>CAYQUY010000243.1:0-4259 GCA_964420755.1 uncultured Anaerolineaceae bacterium | reverse complement strand
GACGTTTGGTGCGGACTACGACGTCCAGGTGGCCAGCGCGGAGGGGAATGCCATCACCCAGGCGACACAGGTGGAGAACTTCACCGCGATGGGAGCCGAGTTCATGTTTGTGATGGCGGTGGAAGCGTCCAGCCTGATCCCATCCCTGATCGCAGCCCGCGAGGCGGGCGTGACCGTCCTGGTCGCAGGCGGGGATCCTGGCGAGCCGGATGCGTACGACGCGGTCATGATGATGAACCAGTTCTTCTCGGGCGAGTACGCCGCCCTGATGGCCAAGCAATGGGTCGACGCGACCTACCCCGACGCAGCGCCCGGGTCCATCGAGACCGCGATCTTCGAATCGACCTTGAATCCCCCCGCCGTGGAACGGACCGCCGGCCTTCACATGATCTCCGAGCCCTACCTCAAGGATGCAACTGGCGCCTACATCGACGAGACTGGGACGCCCATCTCAGACGCGGACGGCAACTACCTCTCCGGCTACACCGAGGCCGATCGGGTCGCCAATCCCGCCTACTGCCCGGCCGTGAACGTTGTGGTCGCCGTTCAGGCCGAGATGTTCCAGGCCGGCCAGACGGCGATGCAGAACATCCTGACCACCAATCCAGATGTGCGGCTGGTCATCGCCTATGCCGGCGACGGTGCCATGGGCGCCTCGCAGGCCATCATGGACGAGTACGCCAAGGGCCCCGGCCTGAGCGTCATTGACGACCTTAGCCAGGTGGCGGTCTTCGGCGTCGGCATGCTGGGCGCCGAGGGTCCGGCGGTCGCCGACTCCTCCATGGGCAATGGGGTCTTCCGCGGCACGGTCCGGTTCGGAGGCGACCTGATCGGCAGAACGATGCAGTATGCCAGGATCATGCTCGAAGGCGGCGACTATCCCAAGATCATCTGGGACGCGCTGGATCTGGTGACGGCTGTCGACGGCAGGCTGATGGCCCAGCCCGTACCGGACGGCATCCTGGTTCTGACGGTACCGACCGCCGAGCCCCAGGAGCTGATCCTGCCAGGCCCTCCTCCTGGATGAGCGAGGTCCCTCGGGCGGAGTCTGCACTCACGAACTGAATCAGTTCGATACTTTAGGAGAAGTGGGCTGGGGGACAACCCCTGAGACGGGCTTCCCCAGCCCACTATCCTTTCTGGGCTTGGTCGCGGGGGGCCCGGGTTTGATGGCGCCGATGTTGCGGACAAGTCGAGGTTGGTCTAGGATGGGCGGGCCATCGCCACGCAAGGTGTTCCGATGAAAGATGAGCACATCGTCGAGATGAGAGGAATCTCCAAGAGCTTCGGTGGGGTCCAGGCTTTGTCCAGAGTTGACCTCGAGCTCCGCCGGGGCGAGATCATGGGGATCGTCGGCGACAACGGTGCCGGCAAGTCAACCCTGATGAAGATTCTGGCTGGGGCGTATCTCCCGGACGAGGGCGAGACCTACATCGATGGACAGCAAGCGGCGATCAAGACCCCTCAAGATGCGTTCCGCCTGGGAATAGGGATGATCTACCAGGACTTGGCACTCTTCAACAACCTCGATGTGGCCCGCAACATCTACGTCGGCAGGGATCTGGCGCGCGGTCCCTTTCACGCCTTCCTTGACAAGCGGCGCATGTATGAGAGGGCGGAACAGCTGATTCGCGAGTTGCGGGTGGATATCAAATCGCCCAAGCTCAACGTCGCCCGGATGTCGGGCGGGCAACGCCAGATGGTGGCGTGTGCCCGCGCCATCGCCTTTGAGTCCAAGATCCTCATCATGGACGAACCGACGGCGGCGCTCGGCGTGACCGAGGCCAACGAGCTCCTGGCCTTGGTCCGACATCTGAAAGGAATGGGGATCTCCATCCTTCTCATCACCCAGCGAATCCCAGACATCCTGTCGATCGCAGACCGGGTCTTTGTGCTGAAGGGCGGGCGGCGGCAGGATGTCCTCGAGGTCGGCCGGGTCACCCTGGATGACGTCGTCACACTGATCGTGAAGGGGAAGGCGCCAAGCGTGAATGGCCTGCCCGAGATGGAGTTCCGGTCCTTTGGGTAGCAACCTTGCCTGCCGATGACGGCGGACCGCCCATGGAATGGAGGCTGCATTGCGCTGCTGCCAGGAGGCCAAGGCTGACGAAATGGGTGCATGGCCGCGCAGCCGATAGTCGCACAACGCGAAGGGATCACTACCTGTGAAGCCGATGGCAGTCTGCGAAGGGAACGCCCCGCCGAGACACGGTGTGAAGAGGGCTCATGACCAAGCTTGATCTGAGCGGCATGAAGAAGTACGCGGCGATGTTCGTGGTGCTTGGCCTCATGCTGTTGTTCTCGCTGGCCAGCCCGTACTTCCTTACCGCGCGGAACTTGCTCAACATCGTCACCCAGAACACCTACTTCATCATCGTGGCCGTCGGATTGGCGTTCGTCATGATCAGCGGCGGGATTGACCTCTCGGTTGGCTACCAGATGTCCCTGGTCGGTGTCGTGACGGCCATGATGATGGTCGACTATCACCTGCCGGTGTGGCTGGCAGTGGCTATCGGATTGTTGCTTGGAACGCTGTTGGGCCTTTTCAACGGTCTTGTTGTCACCAGCATCCGCATCTTCCCCCTCATCGCGACCCTGGCCACGGCCGCCATGTTTCAGGGGATCTCATACCTGGCCACGCAAGCGCAGACCTTCCGTGACTACCCGCCGGAGTTCCTGGCTTTGACCAGAGCCAGGGTCTTCGGGGTGCCCGTTGATATCCTGCTCACATTGGCCGTTGTCGTCCTGGCGACCATCGCGTTCAACGAGATGGTCTACGGGTCACAGCTGATGGCCCTCGGCGGGAACGAGGAGGGCTCCAGGCTGGCAGGCATCAACATCCGCAGGATGAGGATCTCCACCTACACAGTGTGCGGCTTCCTCACAGCCGTGGGCACCATGGTCATGATCTCCAAGTCCAATACGACCAACTCATCCTTTGGTCCCGGGACGGAGTTCATCTGCCTGACCGCGGCGATCGTTGGAGGCATCAGCTTCATGGGCGGCGAAGGAAGCATCCCGTCGCTCGTTGGCGGCGTGTTCGCGCTGGCCATTGTTGGCAACGGGATGCAACTGGCGGGCTGGGGGACCTATGCCCAGTTCATCGTGCGCGGCATTATCCTCCTGGGGGCGGTGGCCTTTGACGAGTATCAGAAGAGGCCCCGGAGAGTCAGGCTGAGGAGTTCGAAGGGAGACACAGCACAGCCGGCGGGGGCTCGCTGATCGGCGTGGCCAAGGAGAGCGAGGCATGGATTCCCAAGGAAAACCGAGGCCGCCGTTGAGAGGTCCAATGCCGCCTCTGAGGGGTCCATTCCCGCCCATAGGCGGACCGATGCTGCCCATGGAAGGGCCGATGCCTAAGGCCGATATCTGCGGCATCCGGCGCAAGTGGCTGGATCTCTCGTATGCCCACACATCGCCGGCTCAGAAACTGGATGTCTATCTGCCGGACACAGGGGATGGGCCGTTCCCCGTCGTCGTCCACATACACGGCGGTGCTTTCGCCACGGGCGACAAGCGCGAGATCCCGTTGCGGCCTTTCCTGGGCGGATTGAGGCGAGGCTACGCGGTGATCAGCGTCAACTATCGGTTAAGCGGCGAGGCCGTCTTTCCGGCCGGTCTGCAAGACTTGAAGACAGCGATCCGTTGGCTCCGGGCGAACTGCGACCAGTATCTTCTGGATCCCAACCGGATCGCCGCCTGCGGTGGCTCTTCCGGGGGCAACAGCTCCGCGATGCTCTGCCTCACGGCCGACGTCCCCGAGTTGGATGATCTCAGTCTCGGCCAACCCGAACTCTCATGCCGGGTGCAGGCCGCCGTCGATTGGTTTGGCCCGACGGACTTCCTCAAGATGGACGAGCAGCTGGCCGAGAGCGGCCTGGGACCGCGTGACCACAACCAAGCCGATTCACCCGAGTCCAGGTATCTGGGGGCGCGGATCACGGAGATTCCGGAGAAGGTGCGACAGGCGAACCCGATCACCTATGTCCGCGCCGACATGCCTCCGATCCTGATCCAGCATGGGCGGCTGGACAACTTGGTGCCCGTGCAGCAGTCGATCATGTTTGCACGGGAACTCGAGCGTGTGGCCCCAGACCGGTATGAGTTCGACATCCTCGAGAACGCCGGGCATGGCGACCCGCTGTTCGAAACTGACGACAACATGGCCCGGGTCTTCGCGTTTCTTGATAAGCACCTGCGACCCGCCAGAGAAGGATGACGCCCTGGCCTTTGGCGACTGGCCGGCAGGTCGCTCGGCA
>CAYQUY010000242.1:2422-4288 GCA_964420755.1 uncultured Anaerolineaceae bacterium | reverse complement strand
AGAGACAGGCGTTGGGGAGGGGGTCGGGGTGATCGCGCCGGCAAGAGTATACAGGCGCGTGACCACCTCACCGAAGCCGCCCAGTGTCCCCTCATCCTGGCCGTTATGGAAGACGCGCAGGCCGGCGCCGTTCCCCGTGGTAACCTCAATCAAGCTTCGCCCCTGGTACTCCAGGAGCACACCCGGCAGCACGCGTCCTCGGTAGACCTCCGCACCATCCACGACGACCCGGACCCAGGCGCTTTGCTCTGCCAAGAGGCGGACGTTCAACGCGCCGGCAGGGACGATCAGACTGGGCAACGGGGTGGGAACGGGCGTACCCCCGGCCACCACGACCGGGGCAGTTCCGGAGGCAACCTCCATCATGGCCTCGGTGGCCGTCTCAGAGGCAGTGGCGCTCAGGATGAGGAAGCCGGCCTCCGCCTGTGAGGACTCGGCCCGCTCCCGAAGAGCTGTCATCACCCGCCCCAACCCCCAGATCAGAACGACAATCACGGCCAGCGTCACGCCGGCCGCCAGGAAGAAGTCGGCAGAGAGCCAGCGGGGGCGGCGCGAGTGGATGCGGACTGTGGCCCGGGAGACCGGCTCGGCAGAGGTGGCCGCGGGGTGTAGGCGGGCCCGGCGTTCTTGCAGCGCCTCGGCGAAGCGCAGCAGCAGAGCATCTGCATCCAGGCCGAGGAACTCCGCGTAGTTCTTGAGGAAGCCTCGTGCCTGGACGGAGGAGGGGAGCGTCTCCAGCTCGCCCCTCTCGATGGCGGCCAAATGCCGAGCGCGGATGTGCGTGTTGCGCTCGACATCCTGCAGCGTCAGGCCAAGCCGCTCCCTTGCCTCTCGCAGGGTTTGGCCGATCTCCTTCATGCAACCACCGCGACAAAACCGACGGCCGGCGTCTGGCCTGAACCCCCAGCAGCCGGCCGCCATCGGGTTACCCGCGGGCTATACCGACTCGCTGGTCTCCGACTCGCCGGACTCGGGGGCCTCGGCTTCCTTCCGTGCCTCCGCTTCCTCGGCCTCAAGCTCCGCCTCGAGCTCCTCAAACTCGCCGACCGAAGCTGCTTCGGCCGCGGCCTCCTCCTCGGCATAGGCCGTTTCGGGCGCTTCGCCTTCGCGATGCACCAGTAGGATGATCTCTGGCACCAGATCGATGGTCAGGCGCACGTGGGCATTGTGCACCCCAAGCGTCTTGATCGGCTGGCTGTCAATCGCCCGCCGGTCGATGGTCGCCCCCGTCTCCCGAAGCATGGCCTCGGCGATCATCGCCGTCGTGATGGAGCCGTAGAGCTTGCCCGTCTCGCCTGCCTTGGCCGGGAACACAAGTCTGAGTCCCTCCAGTCGCTGTGCGACGGAGCCGAGCTCCAGGTTCATTTGCTCGCGCTGCGAGGCGGCCGTGCGGCGGATGTAGTCCACCTGCTTCAGCGCGCCTGGGGTCGCAATCACCGCCAGGCCCTGCGGAAGCAGGTAGTTGCGGCCATAGCCGTCGGCGACCTTCTTGACGTCGCCGGCGCGGCCCAGCTTGTACACGTCCTTGAGCAAGAGGACCTTCATGGGGATTCAAGCCCTTTCTGCAAAGTTTGAGCGCCGCGATCGGCGCTCGAGGGCGAAGGGTACAACGCCCAACGGGTTTGCATTCTACCAGAGGAGGCGACATCCGTCAAAGAACGAATGAGTTCGGGGCACACGCGTCGCGGGGAGCGCCCACCGGGCCTCAGCCCGCGCTGGCGACAGCAGCCACGCCTGCATAGCACCGAACACCCTGCGCCTCGCCCGGTTTAGCCCGCGCGCCCCGGGCCGCCAGGGCAAGCGGAGGGGATGCTCCCGGCAGAATCCCCCGACCTTGTCCGCCAGGCGGCGAGGACAGTCCGCGGG
>CAYQUY010000242.1:0-2322 GCA_964420755.1 uncultured Anaerolineaceae bacterium | reverse complement strand
CTTCTCCATGACATACGCGCCCTCACCGTCCCGGTAGTACCGCTCCAGCCGGTCGATCTCCACATAGCCGTTCCGTTCGTACAGTTGGCGAGCCTCGAGGTTCGACAGGCGCAGGGTCAGGCGGATGCGCCCGGTGCCTAGCGCCTCCTCACATGCCAGCAGCAGCCGACGGCCGATGCCGCGGCGGCGGAAGTCCGGGTGGACTCCGATCGTCGCGATCCACCCGAGGTCTTCACGCCTCCGCAGGTCGCCCACGGCGAAGCCGACCACTCTTCCGTCCAACTCCGCCTTCAGGCGGACGGTATCGGGGAAGGTCAAAGCCCCCAGGATGTCGATCCAGGGCCAGGCATCCTCGTTGAAGCAAACCCTCTCCAAAGCCAGCACCTGGCGGTAATCCCGCCAGGTGGCCGGCAGGACGGAGAGCCGCCCGCCGCTATTGGCTAGGCCCATCGGCAATCAGAGCTATTCGCCGCCCTTGCGGAAGTTCTCCAGCAGGCTGGTGAACTCCATCGGGAAGATGAACTTGGTCGCCGGGCCTGCGCCCATGGACTTGAGGGTCTCGAAGTACTGGAGCGTCATCGTCTTCTGATCGATCGTGCGGGCGATGCTGTAGATCCGCTCCAGCGCGGCCGAGAAGCCCTCGGCCCGCAGCAACAGGGCCTGGCGCTCGCCCTCGGCCACCAGGATGTTGGCCTGCTTCTGGCCCTCGGCCTTGAGGATCGCCGCCTGCTTCTCGCCCTCGGCCACATTGATCGCCGCCTCGCGGGTGCCCGTCGACTCGGTTACCACGGCGCGCCGGACGCGCTCCGCCGTCATCTGACGGTTCATCGCCTCCTGGACCTCGCGCGGCGGGATGATCTCGCGAATCTCGACGTTGGTCACCTTGACCCCCCAGCGCTCGGTGACCTCGTCCAGCTTGGTCCTCAAGGTGATGTTAATGTGCTCCCGTTGAGAGAGCACGTCGTCCAGCAGGATGCCGCCGATGACCGACCGCAGGGTGGTGGTGGCCATACCCTGGGCAGCCGCCTCGAAGCTGCCCACCTGCAACACGCTCGCCGCCGGATCGACAATCTTGTAGTACCACAGGAAATCGATGGCGATGGGGGCGTTGTCCTTGGTGATCGAAGTCTGGTGCGGGATCTCTCGTACCTGCTCGCGCAGATCCACCTTCCGCCCCTTATCAATGAAGGGGATCAGCAGCACCAGTCCCGGCCCACGCTGACCGACGCACCGGCCCAGGCGGAAGACCACCAGGCGTTCGTACTCGTTCACGATTCGGATGGCGCTGGCCAGGATCGCCAGTACCAGGATCAGGATGGATCCGACCAGGCATATACCGAAATAGGCGGAAGCTCCACTCGTCTGCGCTAAGGGCGACAACACCACACTTGCGTTCATAATCCTCCTCCTACGTTATGACTTCTCTATCGGATCGACAATGAGAATGAGGCCGTCCAGCTCGCGCACCCGAACCCTGGCGCCTTCAGGGATGCGGACGTCCGCACGCGCCGACCACAGTTCGCCGCCGGCGTAGACAGAGCCCATCGGGTCGAGCACTGTACGCGCCTCGCCCAGCTGCCCCACCACGGCCCTGGGGTCGATCGATGGCTTGACTCGGGCAGCCGCCAACGACTTGCCGATGGCCAGCCAGAAGAACCCGATCGTCAGCAGCGAGACCACCACCGACAGAGCCGGGTTGACCGCCGGACCGCCATCAGCGGTCCGGAACAGGAATGCCGATGCCACGCTGAACACGGCGGCCGACAGCAGCAGCCACAGCCACTCGTTCCGTCGCCAAAGGGCCACACCAAAGAGGGCAGCACCCAGCATAAGCCCAATCACCGCCCAGCCCTCGAGCGGCAGGGTCATCATTCCCCATCCAGCTCCTGCCAGGGCGGCGATGGCTATCGCCTCGAGGATTCCAGTGCCAGGGCTCACCAGGGCCATCGCCATCAGCCAGAAACCGGCAACGAGGACGATATAGACGATGTTGGACAAGAGAACAGGATCGCTTCCGCTCATGAGACACCTCCCGGGCCCCATACCGCAACCCCCAGCATACCGGCAACCAGGGCCAAGCGCGCGTCCTCAGGCTGACAGGTAGCCGACACTCAGGTCTGCCCGTGTGTCCTCATCTCCGGGCCATCCCTGCACGTAGGGTCCACCGCAGGCCTCCCCTATTCATACTGCGTGTGGGATCGTCAACCGCCACATTGGATTATACTGCCCAAGACGGGGACCGAGGAACGAGATTACCCAAGTCGCCGCCGGCCGACGGCGGGCGACACACCCGACGATACTACGGGACGCAGGGATGGTTCC
>CAYQUY010000241.1:0-4329 GCA_964420755.1 uncultured Anaerolineaceae bacterium | reverse complement strand
GAGCATCAACAGCGCAATCAGCATCAGCACGCCGCCGACCAGCGTGAAGAGGAAGAACTTGATGGCCGCGTACTCGCGCCGCGGGCCGCCCCAGATGCCGATGAGGAAATACATCGGCAGCAGCATGATCTCCCAGAACACGTAGAAGAGGAAGAAGTCGAGCGAGACGAACACGCCGATCATGCCGGTGACCAGCAGTAGGAAGAGCACGTGGTAGGCCTTCACGTGCTTCGTGATCGGCCAACTGGCGGCTGCCGCGAGCATCGAGAGGAACGTGGTGAGGAGCACCAACGGCATGCTGCGTTGATGCCGAGAACGAGATCGCGCGCCTGGCAGATCCTGGAGCGGGATTCAGGTCCCCCGGCGCTTCAAGGGGATGCTCTAGATCAGAACGATTGGCCTTGTATGACCGGCTGTAAGGGCCATGTAAGGGCTCCCCCCCCCGGAAATGGTGTCATTGACCGCCTTAGACTAGACCAGGCATAGTCGCCTGATGTATACCGGGCGTGATCGCCCGATGTATACCACCCGTGATCGCCTGATGTAGACCACCCATCGCCGCCCGATGTATACCAGTGCGCATTGCCTGGTGAGATGGGCGGCTAGACTCCTCCGGTCAGCTTGGCTCGGAGGAGGAAACGGTGGAGCGTCTACACATGAACTACCTGCGCGACCTAATACACCGCTTGCGTGCCGGCGAGAGCGAGCGCCGGATCGCCCAGGACTTGAGGATCTCGCGCATCACCGTCCACCGGTACCATGACTTGGCGGAGAAGGGGAGTTTCCTGCAACCGGGGTCGCCGATGCCGGACGACGAAGCCATTCGGGCTTACCTGGGGGATCCACCCCGTCGGCCGCGGCAGTCCTCGAGCGTGGAGCCCTACGCCGATGTCGTGAGCGAACTTCTCGAGCAGCGGGTGGAGATGATGGCGATCTACCAGCGGCTGCGGGACGATCATGGCTTCACGGGAAGCTACTCCGCTGTCCGCCGCTATGTACACCGCCAGCGGCCGCCCGAACCGCGGGTGACCATCCGGGTGCACACTGGCCCGGGCGAGGAGGCCCAGGTGGACTTCGGGCCAGCGGGGAAGTTGCTTGACCCGGCCACGGGTCGCCTCCGCCCAGCCTATGCCTTCGTTGCCACCCTGGGCTACAGCCGTCACCAGTACGCCGAATTGGTCTTCGACCAGAAGGTACCCACCTGGATTGCGCTGCATCGACGGGCCTTCGAGAGTTGGGGAGGCGTTCCCCGGCGGATCGTGCCGGACAACCTGAAGGCGGCGGTGGCCGAGGCGCTGATCTATGACCCGGTGCTGGGTGAAGCCTACCGCCGCATGGCGCAGTACTATGGCTTTGTGATCAGCCCGACCAAGCCCCATCACGCCCAGCACAAGGGCAAGGTCGAGAATGGGATTCATTACCTCGAGCGCAACTTTCTCGCCGGTCAGGCTTTCGCTGACCTTCTGGTGGCCAACCAGCATCTGAGACATTGGGTACACGAGACGGCCGGAACCCGTGAGCACGGGACGACGCATCAGGCTCCGCTGCGGCTGTTCCTCGAACACGAGCGGACTGCTCTGCTGCCTCTGCCGGCTGAACCCTTCACCCTGAGCGAGATCCGGCCGGTGAAGGTACATCCCGATTGCCACGTGGTCCTTGCCGGCAGCTATTACTCGGTGCCCTACCGCTATGTCGGCCAGACGCTGGACGCCCATGTCGGGGAGCGGATCATTGAGCTCTTTGCGGGCCAGGAACTGGTCGCCAGCCACGACCGCAGCCTGGAGGCCGGTGAGTGGCACACCCGGCTGCAGCACTACCCTGCCTCCAAGGCTGCCTACCTGGAACGGACGCCCGACCGCTGCCGCCAGTTGGCAGTCCCGATCGGATCCGCCACGCAGCAGGTGGTGGAGACCTTGCTGGCCGAGCGGCCGCTCGACCGCCTGCGGGCTGTCCAGGCCATCCTGCGGCTTGAAGAAACCGTCGGTCGGTCGCGCCTCGAGGCCGCCTGCGCCCGGGCTTTGTACTTCGGTGATGTGCGCTACCGGCGCATCAAGCAGATCCTCAACGCCGCACTGGACCAGGAACCTTTGCCCGAGGCTATGCCCAGCTTCGCCCCGCGCGCCTTCGCTTTCGCCCGGCCGGCGACCGAGTTCTTCGTCTCAGCCGATGGGGGGCAGGGATGATCACCCATCCGCTCCTCCCCAAGCTGCGCCAGCTGAGGCTCTCGGCGATGGCGCTCACCCTGGATGTTCGGGCGGCGCAGGCCACCGAGCGACAACTCTCCCCGGTGGAGTTCCTGGCCTTGCTGCTGGACGACGAGCTGGAGCGCCGCAGCCAGACCCGTCTTGCCCATCACTTCGCCCAATCGGGCTGCGACAGCCAAAAGAGCCTGGCGCACTTCGACTTCTCGGCTGCCCCGGGGATCAATCGCACCCTGATCCAGGAGCTGGCCTCCTGCGCCTTCATCCCGCGTCACGAAAACATCCTGATCTGTGGCCCGACCGGGGTGGGGAAAAGCCATCTGGCCAACGCCATCGCCTGCGAGGCCCTCAAGCGCGACTTGCGCGTGCTCTCCCGCCCCACGCATCGCTTCCTGGCCGACCTGCATGCGGCGCGGGCGAGTGGCTCCCACGCCCGAATGCTGGCCAGGATGCTGGCGGTGGACCTGCTCGTCCTGGACGACTTTGGCCTGCAGCCCATCTCGCCCCAAGGCGCCCAGGACCTGTACCAGGTCCTCACCGAGCGCTACGAGCACCGGTCGATGATCGTGACCAGCAATCGCGCCTTCGAAGAGTGGGCGGACGTCTTCGGCGATGCCCTGCTGGCCAGCGCCGCCCTCGATCGCCTGACCCATCATGCCCACACCCTGATCATCCGCGGCCAAAGCTACCGCCAACGCGGCCGCAGAAAGGAGACTGCCAGCCCCTCCCCACCTTGGCTCACTGGGGACCCGGCAGAAGTCGTTTCCGAACAACCAACGTGAGCCGAAATGTGGTCTACATCAACCCGATCATGGGTGGCACAATGCGGGCGGCTATTGACATTCAGAGGCGTGGGCATTCATGGCCAGTCAATTCCCATCGCACCGTGAATGCCGGGGGACGCGCCGGAGGATATGGTGATCATGTGCATCGTCCTTGCCCTAAGGCGCACCGGGTTGTTCTATCGCGCCCGTGTCATCTCGCGGGGTCTAACTCTATATCGCCATCGCCTCACTCGATTCTACGGCCAGTTCATCAGGCCAGGGGATTTGTGCTTCGACGTTGGTGCCGCCAGGGGTGAGCGAACAGCGGTCTTCCTTGCTTTGGGTGCACGCGTCGTGGCCGTTGAGCCGGTCCCAGCATCCTCCCGCCGTCTTGCGAAGCGCTTTGCGCGAGCACCTGACGTCACTGTTATCGCCAAGGCTCTGGCAGCGAGAGAAGGCACTACAACACTGTGGGTGAGCAGCAGAATCCCGGAGCTTTCGACGACCTGTGCCGCGTGGATCGATCGGAGTCGGTTCCGCGAAATCCATCCTTGGACACAGCTAGTCGACGTTCCCAGCACAACTTTGGACAAGCTAATTGAGCTACATGGCTTGCCTTCGTTCTGCAAGATCGATGTTGAGGGATCGGAGGCCGAGGTCCTGAAGGGTCTTACCATCCCAATTCCCCTCATGTCGATCGAGTTCACATCCGAAGTGCTTGAGTTAGCCCGGGCATGTCTCGACCATCTTCAGAATATTGGCCCGGTGGTCTGCAATTGGGCCTACGCAGATAACCTCTCCCTAATAGAGCCCGAGTGGATTCCTCCCGACCAAGTACTCTCGCGACTAGCGAATTCCCCTGTCCCAGGCCTGTGGGGCGACATCTACATAAGAGATGCATCCGACTAATGCGGAATGTCTGTCATCAACGGTTGAATAATGAGCCAATATCACCGGTTGAAAATTGACCCCCCTCCTGGCGGGTAGGATGGGCCTCCTGGGTCCCAGACAGAACGGGGCGGAGGAGGCAGGAGGATGGTCAACGTGGAAGTCTGGGCTGAGGTGCGGCGGCTGCATCGGGTGGAGAGGCTCTCGATCAGGGCCATAGGTCGGAGACTGGGGCTGGCCCGCAACACAGTCAGGGAGGTCTTGAGATCGGGAAGGCCTCCGGAGTACCGCAGGAGGGCTGGCCCTTCGAAGTTGGATCCCTTCAAGGGCCGGATTGCTGAGCTGCTGGTGGAGTATCCCCGGCTGTCGGCGGTGCGAGTGCGCGAGATCTTGAGCGCCGAGGGATATGCGGGCGGGATGTCGATCCTTCGCGACTACCTGCACCGGGTTCGTCCACGGCCGATCCAGGCCTTCCA
>CAYQUY010000240.1:0-4338 GCA_964420755.1 uncultured Anaerolineaceae bacterium | reverse complement strand
GGCGGCTGCTCGCCTCGCAGCCTTCTCAGGAAATCAAACTCATCTGCGGCTTCCCCCGCTGTCGGGGGCTGAGCGCGGCGCAGATCCCTGAGGAACTCCGATTCCTCGGCAGGCGCAGGCCGCACCTCGCTAGGTTCCTTCCCCGTTCCAGGCCCGCCGGGGCGCGCCGCCGGCCTGGGTGCCGTCTCCTCAGCGGTAGGGCGCGCGCCGCGCCGAATCCGAGCTGCCAGGGAAGGGCGTTCCTTGTACTGTTGGGGCGGCGTCGGCTGTGGTCCTTCTTCGGCCCTCGGCTCAGGCCGCTTCGCCGGAGGTTCTTCCTCCCGCTCGGCGACTGCTCCCGCCCTTTCCGGTTCCTTGAGGGACGGTGGCTCCGCTTCCCCGCGCTCGGGGCCGCCTTCCGTGGTCGGCCGCCAGCCAGGCTCCCTCAGCCCCTTGGCCTCTTCAGCCGCTCCCGCAGCGAGGCCCTCCAGGTCCTTGAAAAGGTCCTCCGGCGAGATGGACTCTTCCTCGCCCGCTGGCGCGGTCGGCTCCAGTGGAGGCGCTCCCGCCCTCAGGCGGCTGAGCCAGTCATCCTGGCGAGGCTGCTCTTCTCCAGCGGCCTTGGCCTCCGCCTCTTGGCGCTTTCGGATGCGCGCCAGCCAGCCTGGCACCTCACCCGCTTTCGGGGTCTCAGGCTCCCCGCCGCTCACCCAGTCGGGGACCTCTCCTTCCGGCGGACCTTCTTCCTCCTGATCTGCCTGGCGCAACCGCCCGAGCCAATCCGGTTGGCCAGCCTCTGCCTCCGCTTGGCTTTCCCCCCCAGCCGGCTCACCTTCCCCGGAGAGCTTCTCCTGGGGCGGCCCCTCCCGGGCCGCGCCAGCACCTTCTCCCCGATCCCGGGAGCCGCGCAAGAGGGCGTCTAGGTTGGAGGTCCTATCGGAGGAACTCTTGCCCGCCACGAGAGGCTTGATCCGGGCGCCGCAGTACTTACACACCTCGGCGCTTTCCGGGTTGAGCTTACTGCACATGGGACAGCGCACGTCGGCCATGGCGCTAGTCACCAAAAGGACGATCTGAGCCGACCAACACCCGCAGGCCAGTGGCGATTGCCCCCAGGGCCACCCCCAGCAGGATGCCGCGCGACCCGCCCGCCGCCCATACCTGGGTGAGCCAGTTCCGGGCATAGTCAAACGGCACCGACCGCGGGCTGTCGCCCGCGATCACCCAGGGGGTAGCACCCAGGAGCACAACAACGGCGACCACCAGAAAGATCAGGCTGAGCGCATCCCGCTTCCGGGCCAGAAGCCGGAAGCCAGCCACGGTAAGCGATACCGCCAGCAGGGCCATGAGGCTGGCCTCTACCGGCAGCTGCACATGATTGAAGAGGAGCAGCATGACTTCGTAGTCGGGGCCAAACAGGACGCCCAGGCCGAACGTCACCAGCAAGGCCAGGATCAAGATGGCGCTATAGGGCCAGCCCCGCTCTTGCAGGCTGACTTTGTTCCAGTGGGCGCTGAGCAGGTTGAGGAGCCCGAGCAGGAGAGCGGCGGCCGCCAGCAGGACGGCCAGACTGATCAGCATTTGCCCCAGGCTGTCAATCTGCGGGATGCGCAGCAGGAACCCCAGGAGGATCACCAGCCCAACCACGCTGGCCACCGCCGCCCACAGGAACGACAGCCGGAGTCTCATAGCAGGCCCATGATCGTCCGGACGAGGGTGCCAATCAGGATGACGACGATAATCAGGAGGCGAACGGCGTCCTGTGCCCTCAGGCTGGCCGGATGGAGCGAACCGACATTCAGGTATGCCCCGCCGGCGAAGACCTCCTCACCGATCAAGGCGTTCTCGGCCGTGACGTAAAGCAGAGCCTGGGTTTGGATGTCATCGGTCCCGGCCAGGACGAATTTCTGCTGCCTTTCGCCGAAGTCGGCCGCCAGGGCACCTTCAGCTCCGAAGGAGCCGATCAACATGTGGACCGAAACCCCCTCGGTAGACAGAAGCGTCGGCAGGCCCGCAACGTAGGAGTAGGGCGTCGGCCCCAACATCCGGGCCGAGGTGGCCTGATACTGGTCGCTGGCGCCGACGCGATGGTAGGCCGATCGGAGCGTGTCTTGCGCCAGGATCATCATGGCCCCGTCGGCGGTGGTGACCACAGCCGGCCGATCGCTCATCGTCGTCGCCGCTGCGACCCTTCCGAGCACAGTCAGCCCCGCCAGCGCCGGAGCGCTCTCTGCCCCCGTCACCGTTCCCGTACCCAGCGAGAGATGGACCCTCTCTCCGCTCTCGACCGCGCGCTCGATGGCCCTCCCCAGCGCCTCGTAGCCAGCAATGGGACGGAACACGGTTGGCCAACGTCGGCCCAACACGGCGTAGAGGATGACCAGGCCGACAAAGAGCACAAGGACCACCACGCCGACAAGGCTGGCAAGGCCTCCGCTGATCATGTCCGCTCCTCCCGCAAGCTCACCACGAGATCGCGGACCTTGCGCGGATCCTCCAGGATTCGCACCCAGCTGTTCAGCGTTCCACCCGAATCGCCAAGCAGCGGTTCGACCAGGTAGCCGACCTGCGCGGCGAGGACCGTCAGGGGTCCTGCCGCCTCAAGGAGGAAGGCCGCGGCGCTCCCCACGCCTGCCCGCGACAATCGCGCGGCAACTCGCTCGTTAAGATCTCGGTCCTCAACCGTCATGTCCGCGCAGTATAGCACAACCTTCGGCACCCAACCACACAACTCACTCGTTGCACGCCCCGTACCGCGCTCCTGAACCGCTGGCGGAGGCGATTCTCGCCACCTCGAAGCAATGGATACGCCGGATTGCGCAGAGAGAGCGACGGGCGGAGGCGAAACAAGGGACGTTCGCCGCGCCCTCTCCCCACCTGCACACTCTGCACACACGTCCCGATGGTCGCGCTGACAGGGAGATGACATACCAGTGAGCGGATTGCACTCCGGTCCGCTTGGGATATAATTCGGAACAGGTGTTCGAGAAGAGTGCCCATGGCTCTCGACTTCCCCCAGGTAGTGCCTCAGGTAGCAGAGATGAGCGAGGCCGCAGCCCTCCGGGCTGCAGAGCTGGAGGCCAAGATCCCGGGGCTCCTCGAGGCGTTGGCCCAGGCCTCCCAGATTCCCCGCGACGAGTTGCAGGCCAAGATTCTCCGCGCCGGTGACCGTTGGCCGGGCGCCCTGCCAACCGGCGAGCCCATCGATGGCGTCTACCCTTTGCCTCCGCATGCCGAGCGGCTGACCATCCTTGGGGCGGATGGCTCACAGATTTACCCCGACCGCCACGCCACCGCCCTCTACTATCTGATCAACATCGGCAGCATCCGGGTCGACCATGGCAGCGGTAAACCACCACTGGTGGCCAGTCACCCCCGCGTGGTGTACGACGAGGCCGAGCTGTACGGCGAGAACGAGGGATTGATCTCGGCCGCGCTGATCGACGGCCAGCGCGACGTCGCCGAGATTGCCGAACTGGCTCGCCTGGCCGCAGGGCCCTCCATCGGCCCCACGCTGGCCCTGCTCGACAACGGTCTTCTGCTCTGGCTGGCGCTGCAGAGTCGCGAGCAAAGCCGACGCGAGATCAGCCGCCTCCTGTCCGAATACCTGGAGAACCTGGGCAGGCTGAAACAAGCGGGCGCTGCCGTTGCTGGATTCGTGGATCGCCCTCGCAGCGCCAACATCGTCGCCCTCTTGCACCTGGCCCGCCTTCCCTCGGATCAGATCGACAGCGACATGCTGCGAGCCAACCCGTTGCGCGGCCTGACCGACCGGGCCCTCTTCGCCCGTCGGCTCCGGCCCGGAGAGCGCAGCGCCCGCTTCGTCAACGCCTCCCCCGTCAACAGCCAGTTCGAAGCCGCTGGCCACCCAATCGAGTTCTTCTACTTGAGCTGCGGGCCCCGGGGTCAGATCGCCCGGGTCGAGATCCCGCGCTGGGTCGGCGAAGACCCCCGTCTGATGGACGTCGTCCATGCCGGGATCATCGAGCAGTGCCGCACCCCCGAGGGATTCCCCTACGTCTTGGTGCGCGCCCATGAGCTGGCCGTGGTCACGCAGGTCGATCGTCAGACGCTCGATCAAATGCTGAGCGAGGCTCTCCTGCAACGCGGTCTGGTGCCCTCTCTCTCGCAGAAGGCGGTGACCAAGCAGTGGACAGGCGCCAAGCGGCGACACAAGCTGTAAAGGAGCCGGGTGGATGACTGCTCTTCCGCTACTCATCGGTCGCGTCACGCGTTCCAGCACCCTTGGCTACACCGGCGCGGTTCGTCTGCCTGAGCCCGACGTCCCCGTTTTCGGCTCCTACTGCCAGGCCGAGGCGCAGCGTGGCCGGAGCCAGGTGATCGGGTTGATCTACAACC
>CAYQUY010000239.1:0-4343 GCA_964420755.1 uncultured Anaerolineaceae bacterium | reverse complement strand
ACGGTGTAGGGATATCCCACTACGCTGAGGAGGGCGATCATCAGAACGAGCCCCAGGACGGCGCGGTCCCGAAGAAGGTAGTCCACCCCCTGCTTGAGCTCGCGGAAGCTGCTGCCGCGCTCGGGCGGCAGGGTCGGGCGTGGCAGGCGCATCAACAGCAGCCCGACGATGACGGCCAGGAAGCTCAGGGCATTTAGGGCGAAGGCGGCCGCCTCGCCGGAGGCTGCGATCACCAAGCCGCTGATCGCGGGGCCGATGATGCGGGCTCCGTTGAAGACGGAAGAGTTGAGGGCGATGGCGTTGAAGAGGTCGTCGTGCTCGACGAGGTCGGCGAAGAAGGCCTGGCGGGCGGGCATATCCAATGCGTTGCCAAGCCCCAGCAAAGCGGCGAGAAGGACAACGTGCCAGTACTGAACCAGCCCCCAGTAGGTCAGTACGGCCAGGGCGGCGGCCAGGACCAGAAACCAACTCTGGGTCAATATCAGCAAGCGCCGCCGCGAGACACGGTCGACGACGACGCCCATGAAGAGGGAGAGCAGGAGCACAGGGATGAAAGTCGCGAATGTGACGAGGCCCAGGCTGAATTGGGAGCCGGTCAGTCGGTAGACCAGCCACTGCTGGGCCGTCGTTTGCATCCAGCTGCCAATGACCGAGATCAGCTGGCCGAAGAAGAACAGCCGGAAATTGCGATGGCGCATTGAGCGCAGGCCATCCGGCCAGCGCCAGCCCGGACGTGGATCGGGGAGGGTGTGGGATGGAGAGCGCAAGTATGACCTCGGAACCTAGAGAGGCGACCGGCTAGGCCGAGGTCGTTTCGCGCTCGTCAAAGCTCTGCACTTGGTAGGTCTGGACCTGCAACCCGCCCTTGCGCCAGGTGTCGGGGGCGAGCCCGGCCTTCTCGCACAGCATGTCCAGAAAGACCTCGGCCTCTGGCACCTTCTCCCACACCTGGGGCAGGAACGTGGCCCGGTGGAAGCCGGAGCTCAGGATGACGCCGTCCACCTCGGGCCGCAGGAGGCGAGGTAGATCAGCCGGTTGTGCGTAGTCCAGAGGCTGGGGGTCAGTCAGCACTGAGATTTCGATCTCGATCTGGCCGAGCTCGCTGGGTTGAACGGGCGGGAAGCGGTAATCCTCCAGGGCGGCGGCCGCGGCGTGCTGTCGGACATCTTCGACCAGGGGCATCTGAGCCTGAAGCGCCCCGATACAGCCTCGCAAGGCGCCGCGCCGGGTCAGGGTCACGAAAGAGGCTCCCGGGAGGCGCAGCCGCTCGGGGATGGAGGAAGGATCAAGTTCGGGAGGCTGCTTGCCGCGGACGGCGCTCTCGAGCGACTCGCGAGCCAGGCGCAGGAGAATCCGCTTCTCGTCATCGTTGAGTGAGGATTGCATCTGCCCCTCTGACAGGGATATGAAGAACCGCCTTGCCGGCCTTCTTCATCACACTCCCAGTCGACATTTCCAACGCGGATAGGAACTGCGTTCGTAGTATAGCAGCGAACAGGCGTGTGGGGCGAGGCCACAGGCTGTTCGCTTGGCTGCCCCCCGTGGCTCAGGGATCCCCAGAGAGGCCTGATCTCTTGCCGTTAGGGAGGCCCGCCGGGTCAGCCCTTGCGGACGAGGGTGAACCAAGCCGAGGGACGCCCCCGGTCGTCGCCGTACGCGGCGCTCCGCAACTCGAAGCTTGCGCCAAAACGGGCGGCTAGAGCCTCCTCGGAAAGCAAGCGGCCAGGATCCCCCGGCGACTGACGCGTGAAACCGTAGAGGAGATAAGTCCCGCCCGGCCGGACAAGGCGCGCCAGGTTCGTGGAATACCGGGCCTGAAGGGTAGGCTGAAGGCTGTGATAGCAGCCGATGTCCAGCGCAAGGTCGAAGGGCCCCTCGACGGAACGCAAGTCGCTGGCGTCTCCCTGGCGCAAATCCACATCGACGCCGGCGGCCGCGGCCTTGCTTTTGGCACGACGAATGGCTCGAGGGATGAGGTCGATGCCGGTGACCTGCCAGCCATGCTGCGCCAGGGTGATGGCGTTGGTCCCTGTGCCACAGCCAAGATCGAGCGCCCGGCCCGGCGGATGGGCTGCGAGGAAGGCCAGAAGCTCAGGCGGCGAGACACCGGTATCCCATGGGGCGCGCCGCAGCAGGTAGCTGAGTTCGAGTGTGAGGCGCGACCGGAGCGACATATGCGGGGCTGATCCCCCTTGGTTTAGGGAGTGGCCAGCGACCGCCGAACCTGCTGCGGGTCGACGGCCCCGACCGTGCGCCAGAGCTCCGTGCCTGCGGCGTCAAAGAGAACGAACGTGGGGGTGTATCGAAGCCGGTAGCGCGCGGCCATGACCCGGCCAGCCGGATCCTGCGCGTTCACCCGGAGGAGGACCAGGCTGGCCTGGTTCTGCCGTTCGATCGCTCTCACATAGGGCTCCGCTGCCATGCAACCCACACAGAAGGGGCTCTGATACTCGAGCAGCACAGGGGTGCCTGAGCCGATCTCGGCGGCGAGTTGCCCCGGGTCGCTGGCGCTGCCTGGCGCAGGGTGCAGCAGCCAATAGGCGAGGGCGAAGCCGACGACCAGCGAGGCGAGAGCGAACAGTTCGTAGGCATGCAGCCCGCGCCGCTGCAGCACGAGCGCCATGGCCAGGACGCATACGCCTGCCAGAAGCAGGAAAGAATACTGATTCAGAAAAAGCATCCGCCCTCCCGCCTCGCCTGTCGATTGTAGCACCATCCGGCTGAGATCTCCGGCGCCTGGCATGTCAGGCCACGGATGCCCGCCGGACGCCCTGGGCCCACAGCGGCGACGGCCGGCATTCTGCCGCTTTCTTTGACAAGCCGTCTCTCATCCTTTACAATCGACCCGACCAACTCCGCTGGAGGTTCCCTTTCCCATGAAAGAATACTCAACGGAATCCATCCGCAACGTCGCCCTGGTTTCCCACGGCGGCGGCGGGAAGACCTCGCTCGCGGAGGCGTTGCTGTATTTGACAGGGGCCACGAACCGCGTCGGCAAGGTGGAAGAGGGCAATACGGTCTCCGACTTTGAAGACGAGGAGATACGGCGCAAGCTATCGCTTTCGACTGCCATCATCCCCATCGAGTACCAGGATCGCAAGATCAACATTCTCGACACGCCGGGATACACGGACTTCGTGGGAGAAGTGATCTCTGCCTTGCGGGTGGCTGACGGCGCCGCTGTCCTGGTCGACTCCGTGGCGGGGGTAGAAGTGGGCACGGAGATCGTGTGGGGCTACTGCGACGAGTTCAAGCTGCCCCGGCTGGCGGTCGTCACCAAGATGGACCGCGAGAACGCCAGCTTCCAGAACGCGCTGGCTTCCTTGCGCAGCCTTTCGCCGGACGTGGCCTTCGTGCCGGTCCAATTGCCTTGGGGGGAGAAGCAGGGGTTCAAGGGCGTCATCGACCTCCTGAAGATGCAGGCCCGTCCTGGGGATGGTCGCTCGGCTGAGCCGATCCCGGCCGAACTCAAAGAGGCGGCGGACGAGGCGCGCGTCGCTGTGATCGAGGCCGCGGCCGAGGGTGATGATGCACTGCTGGAGAAGTACCTCGACGGCCAGGAGCTGACGGACGAGGAAGTGGTGCGCGGGGCGCGACTGGCGATGCGGTCGGGCCGACTGGTGCCCGTCTGCGCCACCGCCGGGACGGCCGGCGTCGGCACGGCCCCGTTGCTGGAGGTCATGGTCGACCTTCTGCGATCACCGGCTGAGGCACCGGCAGCCGTCGCCCAAGGCAAAGCCGGCGAGGAATCCCTCCCGGCCTCGGATACGGGCCCCCTGGCGGTCTACGTTTGGAAGACAACGGCAGACCCTTTTGTCGGCAAGCTGACTTATCTGCGCGTGTACTCTGGCGTCCTCAACTCCGATAGCCGCGTCTGGAATCAGGTTAAGGGCACCGAGGAGCGGCTGGGCACGCTGCATGTCATGCGGGGCAAGGAGCAGATATCGGTCAAGGTGCTCCACGCCGGTGACGTGGGAACCGTGGCCAAGTTGGCCGAGACGGGCACCGGGCATACCCTGTGTGACAAGGGTCATCCACTCGTGCTGCCCGTGCCCAGGTATCCCAATGCCCTGTACACGGTCGCCGTCATCCCGAAGACCCAGGCGGACTCCGCCAAGATGGGTGCCTCGCTGGCGCGGCTGTGCGAGGAGGATCCGACCCTCTCCTGGCGGCAGGAGCCCAGCACCAACCAGACCATCCTTCAAGGAATGGGGGATCAGCACATCGACGTTGCCATCCGCAAGGCGGAAGCCAAGTTCCAGGTGGGCCTGACGACGGAGACGCCCAAGGTGCCCTACCGGGAGACGATCACCCGCAAGGGAGCGTCCCAGTATCGCCACAAG
>CAYQUY010000238.1:0-4362 GCA_964420755.1 uncultured Anaerolineaceae bacterium | reverse complement strand
GGGCTACCTGTGTCTGTTGGGACTGGCGCTGAGGCTGGACTCGACCTTGGACGCCATGGACGGACTAGAACTCGACCGCGGGCACTTGTTCAACTGGTATGACACGCGCACCTTGGCGCCGCTTGCGCCGCGATACGTTTCCACGGTTGACAGCGGCAACCTTGCCGGATGCCTGATGGCGCTTTCCCAGGCGTGCCGGGCCATGCCGGACATGCCTGTGTTCCGTTGGGAACGGTGGCAAGGCCTGCTGGATACCTTGGCCTTATTGGGTGAGAGCCTGGCGAAAGAGGGGGAGAAGACGTCGCCTTCGGCCCTGCAGCGCGAACTGGCCGAGATCCGACAGCAGATTCAGGCCGTAAAGGAGGAACCAGCTCGTTGGGCCGGGCTCCTGGAGACGCTATCCATCCAGGAGTTGCCTATCCTGGACAACCTGCTAATGCAGTTGATTGAGGTCCGGCCCCAGGTATTGTCACCGGAAACGCTCGAAAGCCTGAGGTTGTGTTCGGAGCGCGTGCGGCACCATCTGAAGAGCCTCCGCCGAGAACTGGACTTGCTGCTTCCGTGGGTGATCCTCCTGAATTACCCGCCGGCCCTGCTGTCTGACTCGCGGGGCGATATGCTCCTGCACACAGTGTGGCGGGCGTTGTTTGACAGCTTGCCGCCGAACCTCCCTCTCGGGGAGGTGGCCCAGGTGTCCCGTGCCGGAGAGGCCCTGGTCGGAGAGCTTTGGCGCTTGTTGGAGCGCGCCTCCGAGCTGCAGCCAGGGCAACCAGCCGACGAACGGTTCCAGGAGGCCCTGGCCTGGTGCACCCAGATGGCCTCCGCACTGCAATCTGGTCGCTTGGCGGCAGAGAGCTTGGTCATTGGCTACGCCAAGATCGGCGAACGGGCGGAGGCGCTGGTCCAGGCAATGGACTTCGGTTTCCTCTTTGACGCGCGACAGCAGGTCTTCCACATCGGATACAACCTGGACGCTGGCAAGCTAGAGGAGAACCACTACGACCTTCTGGCCTCGGAGGCCCGACTGGCAAGCCTGGTAGCCATCGCCAAGCGCGATGTGCCTCTCTCGCATTGGCTCCACCTGGGGCGACCGCTGACCCGGCTGAACGGCTCTCTGACGCTCCTCTCGTGGAGCAGTACGATGTTCGAATACCTCATGCCCCTGCTGCTCATGCGCAGCTACCCGGGGACGCTCCTCGATCACAGCTGCCGGGCGGCCGTCAAGCGCCAGATGGAATTCGCGGGCAGCCATGAAACACCTTGGGGCGTCTCGGAGTCCGGCTACTACGCCTTTGATGCCAGCCAGAACTATCAGTACCGAGCCTTCGGCGTTCCTGGACTCGGATTGAAGCGAGGCCTGGGAGACGATCTGGTCGTGGCGCCCTACGCCTCGCTGCTGGCTCTGCCTCTTGCCTCGAAGGATGTGCTGGACAACTATGCCCGCTTGCTTCGGCTGGGGATGGTCGGGCTGTATGGTCTCTACGAGGCGCTCGACTGCACGCCGTCGCGCATGCCCATGGGCCAATCTCAGGCCAGGGTCCGGTCCTACATGGCTCATCACCATGGCATGACCCTCGTTGCGCTGGCCAATGCCCTGCGGGACGACGTCATGGTCCGCCGCTTCCATTCGGATCCACGCATCCAGACCGTCGAGCTTCTGCTGCAGGAGCAGCTGCCGGTTGGTGCGCCGGTCGCGGCGATCCCCGCTCCGGCTGTGACCTTCGTCCGGCCTGAGCGCGCGCAGGTCAGCCTGACCCCCTGGCGCGAGCCCGCCCGAGCGGCCACCCCGCGCGCCCACTTCCTCTCCAATGGTAGGTACGGCGTCATGATCACCAGCGCTGGAAGTGGGTACAGCCAGTGGCAGGACTGCGCGCTCACCCGCTGGGGCGCGGACACGACGCTGGATGGTTGGGGAACATGGATCTACATCAAGGACCGGGACAGCGGCTCCCTGGGCTCGGTAACCCTCCAGCCAACCGCTTCGGTCTCCGGCCACTCGCGGGCCTTCTTCTATCCCCACCTGGCCGAGTTCCACCACGAGGAGGACGGGTTGGCCGCCACAATGGAGGTGGCCGTCGCCGCCGAAGACGATCTGGAGATCCGCCGCCTCGCGCTCTCAAACCACAGCGACCGCCGCCGACGCCTGACCGTCGCCAGCTACGGCGAGGTGGTCCTCGCGCCCCAGGTCGTCGACCAACGCCACCCAGCCTTCAACAAGCTGTTCATTGAGAGCGAGTTCCTCCGGGAGCTGAACGCTCTCCTCTTTCGCCGCCGGCCGCGCTCGGCGGATGAGGAACCGATCTACCTGGTGCACATGCTCGTATCGGATTCCTCGCTGCGGCACCCGGTGGCCGCCGAGTGCGACCGAGCCCGCTTTCTCGGGCGAGGCCGCAGTCCGCGCTCGCCGCTTTGCCTGCTCGGGACGGGACGATGGCCATCGGGGAGCATTGGCGTAACGCTCGATCCGATCATGGCGCTTGGCCAGGACCTCGAGCTCGAACCGGGTGCGACGGCTCGGCTCGACTTCGTCACGCTCGCGGGTCGAGACCGGTCAGAGGTGCTGGACCTGGCCCGCCGCTACCAGGCCCAGCCCGTCATCGACCGGGCGTTCGACTTTTCTCGCGAGCAGGCCGAGCGCGAATTGCGCGAAGAGGACCTCACAACCGAGGACCTGGGTTGTATTGACCGCTTGCTCTCTGGGCTGCTCTATCCGAGCGCTGGCCTGCGGGCGCCTGCCGAAACGCTCGCCGCCAACCTCAAGGGCCAGCACGGCCTGTGGGGCTTCGGCATATCCGGCGACTACCCCATCCTCCTGGTCAGAGTCAAAGACGAGGAGGAATCCTCCCTTGTGCGCGACGTGCTTCGCGCTCATGCCTACTGGCGCCGGCGCGGCATCAACGTCGACGTGGTCATCCGGGTGGACAAGGAAACGGGCTACGGTCAGGAACTCCAGGCGGAGCTGTATCGTCTGATCTTTCGCATGGGGAGCGACCCGTGGCTGAATCAGCGTGGCGGGATCTTCCTCTTGAGCGCCGATCAAATGGCGGCCGAGGATCGGGTGCTGCTTGAGACGGCGGCCCGTGCCATCCTCGATGGGTCGTCCGGCTCGCTCGTCACCCAGCTTGGCGCGCCCAGTCGAGAGCCCCTGCGTCTGCCGGCGTTCGTCCCCACCCTAGCCAGGCCCGGAGACGCGGAGCCGACGCCGGAGCTGCCGCGACCTTCAGGTCTGTCCTTCGACAACGGCCAAGGCGGCTTCACCACCGACGGAAGCGAATACCAGATCTACCTGGGGCCTGGAGAGCGTACGCCGGTGCCCTGGATCAACGTGGTCGCCAACCCGCGCATCGGCTTCACCGTGTCGGAGGCGGGGGCTGGCTTCACCTGGGTGGACAACAGCTCCGAGAACCGGCTTACCCCGTGGTCCAACGATCCGGTGAGGGACACTCCAGGCGAAGCCATCTACCTGCGCGACGAAGAGACCGCTTTGATCTGGTCCCCGACGCCGATGCCGGCTCCGGCATCCGCGCCCTACCTGGTTCGTCATGGCACCGGCTACACGGTTTTCGAGCATCATAGTCACGGGCTGAGACAGCAGCTGCGGATGTTCGTCGTGCCAGACGCGCCGGTCAAGGTCATCGCCCTCCGTCTGGAGAATCTGTGGCAACGGCCCAGGCGGGTAACCGCAACCTACTACGCTCAGTGGGTCTTGGGGACAAGCCCTGACGTCTCCGCGCAGTATGTCGTGCCCGAGTATGAGCCCGAGGCCAACGCGCTGTTGGCCCGCAATCCCTACAACCCCGAGTTCGCCGATCGATATGCCTTCCTGGCGGCAAGCCAGCGCCCGCACGGCCTGACGGCGGACCGGACCGAGTTCCTGGGGCGGATGGAGGGAGTTCAGTGCCCAGCAGCGCTCAAACGAGTCGGCCTGGCCGGCGCGGTGCGGGCCGGGCTTGATCCCTGCGCCGCAATCCAGCTGCACGTTGACCTGGCATCCGGCGAGGCGAAGGAAGTCTTCTTCCTACTTGGCGAGGGTGTCGGCCGGGAGGAAGCAGTGCAGCTGGCCCGGCGGTACAGTGATCCGACAAGGATGGAAGCCGCCTGGCGGGAAATGCGAGCCGGCTGGGGGAGCCTGTTGGGTGCGGTGTCGGTGCGCACGCCCGACCCGGCGATGGATCTGATGCTCAACCGCTGGCTGCTCTACCAGGCCATCTCTTGCCGGATATGGGGGCGCACGGCCCTCTACCAGTCGAGCGGCGCCTTCGGCTTCCGCGACCAGCTGCAGGACGTAATGGCTTTGGTGCACGTCGCGCCGGCGATCGCCCGAGAGCATCTCCTGCTGGCCGCGCGGCATCAGTTCAAGGA
>CAYQUY010000237.1:0-4367 GCA_964420755.1 uncultured Anaerolineaceae bacterium | reverse complement strand
CAAGGGTACCCGCGACTTCTACCCCGAGGACTTGGCTCAGCGCCGCTGGCTCTACGAGCGCTTGCGGGCCATCGCGGAGAGCTTCGGCTATCAGGAGTACGATGGGCCGTTTCTCGAGCGGCGCGAGCTCTATGCCGCCAAGTCTGGTGATGAGCTGGTCAAGGAGCAGTCGTTCGTCTTCCCCGACCGGGGAGGCGACTTGATTGCCCTCCGGCCCGAGCTCACGCCTTCGTTGGCCCGGATGGTCGCTGCGCGCAGCGCGACCATCCCCCGCCCGATCCGCTGGTGGTCATTCGGCCTCTTCTGGCGCTACGAACGGCCACAGAAAGGCCGCACCCGCGAGTTCTTCCAGTGGAACGTGGACCTGATGGGCCTGGACTCGCCCCAGGCCGACGCCGAGCTCGCTACCGTCGCCGCCTCCTTCTTCCGCTCGGTCGGCCTCTCTCCCAAGGACATCCGCATCCTGGTGAACAACCGGCGGCTGGTCGATTCGCAGCTCAGCGCCATGGGGATCCCCGCCGAGCGGCGACTCGACGTTCTGCATCTGATCGATCGCCGCGACAGGCTGAGCGCGGCCAAATGGCGAGAGGAGGCGCGCGCTAGCGGCCTGTCAGCCAGCCAGCTCGAGGCCCTCAAGGCGATGCTGGCAGATCGTGAAGCCTGGCGCCAGTCCGAGGAGCTCGTCGATTTCTTCGCCACCGCGGAGACGATGGGCGAGGCAGAGTACCTGGCCTATGATCCCAGCGTCATCCGAGGGCTGGACTACTACACCGGAACGGTCTTCGAAGCCCGGGACGCGGCGGGCGAGTACCGAGCTATTCTGGGCGGCGGACGCTACGACGACCTTGTCGCTGACATCGGAGGTGATCCGATCCCCGGGGTCGGCTTCGCCATGGGGGACGTCGTCGCCGGGCTCGTCCTGGACAAGTACGGCTGTCTGCCCGAATTGCGCGCCGCCCCGGCGGATGTGCTGGTGACTACCTTCGACAAGCAGTCGGTCGAAGGCAGCGTCCGGATCGCCACCCGCCTCCGCTCGGCGGGGATTAAGGCGGAATGGTATCCCCAACCTGACCGGCTCCCCAAGCAGCTTAGGTACGCCGACCGGCAAGGCATCCCCTTGCTCGTGATCCAGGGGCCGGACGAGCGGTCCGCCAACGCGGTGACCATCAAGGACCTGCGGCGCCGCGAGCAGACTCAGGTGCCGGAGGCGGACCTTATCTTCCGGGTGAGAGCATTGCTTGAGTCGGTTTCGGGGAAGTGATAGAATCCCTCTCGCTGCATCGGGCCGGTGCGGCGAGCATGGTGGCTGTAGCTCAATGGCAGAGCACTTGACTGTGGATCAAGGGGTTGCGGGTTCAAGCCCCGTCAGCCACCCTAGAGTAACGCGCAGGCCATTGGGGAAAGACAAGTGACGTTCAGCTCTATGCCTCGCGTGAGGCTGCCCTCGCGGAGAGGCAATCCGATTTGCCGCTTGATTGGTCATGAGCTAGACAGATTGACTTCCAGTAACCGTTTGTCGACAGCCCCTCTCCACTCCTCCCACCAACCGACGCCGAGCATGCTGGCGAATCTCTAGTCAGCCGGCCTGGGCGGTAGATCTGGCCTGAGAGTATGAGTTGAGGAAGTTCCTGCTTGTCGTTGCGGGAATCGTCGCGTTCATTGTCATCGCCGCCTTCGCCCTCTCGATGATGGCGAGACCGCTTCCTTCGGCCTTGGTCCTGGACCAAACCTGCCAGGCGCCCTGCTGGCTCGGCATCACGCCCGGCGTCTCAACGCCCTGGGGGGTCACGGAGCAGCTGCTCGAAGCCGACTTCGTCGACGCCCCTACGATTGAAAAGCATGAGCGGGGCCCCCTGGAGGGGCTCATCACATGGCGCTTCAAGCGACCTGCGGGGGACTTGGCCGGCTTCGCGTACTTCGACGGCGAAACGCTGTCCTACCTAAGGATCCTCACGCTGGGCGCGATCTCCCTTGGCGAAGCCCTCCACAAGTACGGTAGCCCTGACGCCTTCTGGTTCGAGCAACGCCGCCGCCCGACCGAGGCCTGGACCCAAGTCAACATCATCTACCCTGCCCTTGGATGCAGCCTCGAAGTCCGCTTCGATTACACCGGCGAACCGATGCCGGGCTCCGTCACCCTCTCCGAAGACACCCCGATCAGGGCCGTCGTCTACTTCAATCCAAGTGCCCAACCAGCGGAATTCTCCATCCCGGAGCACCAGTTGCATCACTGGGCCGGACTTGGGCCGATTTCGTTGCCCTCTCCGGCGGAGTAAGGAACTGTGAGCGGTCCGGCTAGCAACTCGCTTGAGCTGACCCGGGTGGCGCGCGGTAATCTGGATGGTGACTTGCGTGCCAGGATGTGCTGCAGCGGATCGACCGTTTTCTGAGCCGCCGCGCAGCATAGCTCGAGGCCGTTGGGCGGCAAGGCGTCCAATCACACATGGCAGCCTTTTCTGGTCCTGCAGTGACGCCGGGGTCCGATATCGAACACCCTGCCACGACCCTTCTTCATTGGCAGGCCGTGATCGTATTCGGTCCTGCGGCAGTTCAGCTCGCCACTAGCGAAGCCCAGTGGGGCTCGAAGTATCCCGCTCTGATCGCTCGGTTGAGCTCGCCGGCCATTAGGGGAGGTACGATGCCGTTCTACCAGGCGTCGTCGTCCGTGCCATTGCCGGTCGAGTGGAGTGCCTGGACGACTACTTCACGGACCCCGACGGGAACCGCCTCTACGCTGTGGCCCGCGTCCGGAAATGGCGGGACCCCTCATCAGCCGAGGCAGGAGGCATGGATCGGATCCCCGGTTCTATGGCGGTGTCGACCTACGGGGCCTACTGCCTCTTCATGGCGGCCGACAGGGTGGTGGGCTAACGGCATGAGAGGGATCCGTGGCGTTCCACGGACGAATCCGGTCGCCAATGGGCGAAGACCAAGCTCCTCTGGACTGCTGACAATCGCGGCGTCAACTTCGCCAACCAGGATCACCTGTGGGATTCCATGCGAGGGATGGTGGCGCACATGAGTATCAGCACGGAGGCATACTCCGCTGGCGAAGCGCGACGTATCGGCGTCAACGAGCTGATGCTAAACGCAGGCTCCCGAGCATTCGGCTTCAACATGGACCTCCCGCTGTCGCTCCTGGAGGAAGCTAGGCGCCGCTACGAATCCACCGTCGAATTCCTGCAATGCCTTGGCATGCAAATCCACCCACGACCATTCGGAGAAAGATAGCTTGCACGCCGAACACCTCCCTGCCCCGCAACGAACGCGGGACACCTGCCCAGACCGCAGGTACTGGGTCTTCGACAGCTGACACGGCGGGATGGGCTCTGATTGCGGCGCGGCCGGCCCGCTAGCTGGCTGGATAATGCGGCTTCTCGTGTCCGCTTCCGCCGGGCAGTCGTGGAACGTCCCAGGAGCGAATCGGATGGGGCTCCCCGTATAGAGCACGGGACACGTAGCTCGAGGCCGTTAGGCGGTCCCAGACGCCTTCCGTTTCGTGAGGTCATCTCCTTCCGGCCGCTTGCCTGTCAGCCCTCGGCCGTGGTATACTCATTGTATAGACCAAGGATGGAGGGCCTAATGAAGACCCGGGTTAAGCGCTGGGGCAACAGCCTAGCTGTCCGCATCCCCAAGACCTTTGCGGCGGAGGTGGGCTTGGAAGACGACACCCCGGTCGAGTTGCGCCTGCAGAAGGGCAAGCTCATCCTAGAGCCGGCCGCGCCGCGAAGTCCCAGTCTCGACGAGCTCATGCGTGCGGTTCACAAGAACAACCTGCACCGCGAGGTCGACACAGGGCCGGCGCAAGGCAATGAGGCCTGGTAGTCCATGGCAAAGGTGCCGGATCGAGGAGATGTAGTCTGGATCTCGATGAATCCACAGGCCGGGCATGAGCAGGCGGGCCGCCGCCCCGCCGCAGTGCTTTCACCGGCTCGGTACAACGGGAAGGTTGGCCTAACCATCCTGTGTCCCATCACGAGCCAAGTGAAGGGATACCCGTTTGAGGTCCGGCTCCCGAAGGGTCTGCCAGTCGATGGCGTAATCCTAGCCGACCAGGCGAAGAGCTTGGATTGGAGAGCCCGGCAGGCCGAGTTGATCTGTCGGCTTCCGGCCGAAACGGTACAGGAGGCCTTGCTGAAGCTTGGGGCGCTTCTTTCCTTGTAGCCGCGGGCGGCAAAGGGGCCCGCCAAGCAGCTCACTGCCCCACAACGAACGAGGGGTCTTCGACAGCTGACGCGGCTGGCGTGACGAAAGCGGGCGATCCCCTGCCCTTCCCGACGCGTTCTGGACGGCTCCATAGCCAGCGCCCTCCGTCGGTCCGCCCGACGTCTGCCGCTTTGATGGTCAGAACCCCTCAGGGCCCCGAC
>CAYQUY010000236.1:0-4406 GCA_964420755.1 uncultured Anaerolineaceae bacterium | reverse complement strand
AGTAGTCCACCCGCTTGCCCAACAGATTTCGGCGGAAGCGGCCCTTCTTCCCCTTAAGCATGTCGCTGAGGGATTTGAGCTCACGCCGGCCGCGGCGGGAAAGCGCCTTGCCGCGCTGCGAGTTATCGATCAGCGAGTCGACTGCTTCCTGCAGCATGCGCTTCTCATTGCGGATGATGACGTCGGGCGCGCCGAGCTCGACCAGCCTCTTCAGGCGGTTGTTGCGGTTGATCACCCGGCGGTAGAGGTCATTCAGGTCGGAAGTGGCAAAGCGCCCGCCGTCCAGTTGGACCATGGGTCGCAAGTCTGGCGGGATCACGGGCAGGACCGTCAGTATCATCCACTCCGGGCGGTTGCCCGACCGGCGGAGTGCCTCTGCGACCTTCAGCCGCTTGGTGGCCTTCTTCTTGCGCTGCTTGCTGCGAGTGGTTCGGACCTCCTCCCAGCACTCCTTGGCCAGGGCTACAAGATCCATCTGCTTGAGGATCTCATAGAAGGCCTCCGCTCCCATATCGGCCCGAAAGACCTGGCCCCACTTCGTCTTGAGCTCGCGATAGCGGGTCTCGCCCAAGAACATCAGGGGACGGATGCTCTGCAGCTCCTCACGTTCTTCCAGCAGTTGATCGCGTGCGGCCGAGCTCATGTCGTCGGCCGAGTCCCGAAGATCGCTCATCGCCAGGTCGGCTTCCGCTTTGGTCTCGTCGGCCTTGGTCTTGAGGCGATCCATCTCGCGGTCCCGCTTCTCCTTAAGCTTGGCCTCGATCTCCTCCAGGCGCTGCTTGACCGCCTTCTGGACCCGGGTGATGTGCTCGTTGGTGACCGTCTCGCCCTTGTCGGCAATGACCGCATCGGCGCCCTTGAAGGCGACCGGCGCGCGCAGGACCTTGCCAATCTTCTCCGTCAGGCTGCGCTCAAGCTTCTGCCCTTCCTGGATAACCGGCTCGATCTGCGAGGCGACCTCCTCGTCGAAGGACTCCTTCACCTTCCGCCTGCGCTCTTCCAGGTCCTCCTGGCGCTTCTTGCGATTGGCCTTGATCTGGGCGATCTGCTGGTTAAGCGAGTCGGTGCGCTCCTTCTCGAGCCGCGCGATCTCGTCCTCGATGCGCTTGACCGCCTTGCGGCGGGCGTCCTCGTCAACATGGGTGACGACATATTGGGCGAAGTAGAGGACGCGATCGAGGTTGCGGCGGGAGACGTCGAGCAGCAGGCCGAGATAGGAGGGAACTCGCCGGGTGTACCACACGTGAGCCACCGGCGCGGCCAGGTTGATGTGCCCCATCCGCTCACGGCGCACAGAGGAGCGGGTCACCTCGACACCACACTTTTCGCAGGTGATGCCCTTGAAGCGGATGTTCTTGTACTTGCCGCAGTAGCATTGCCAGTCCTTGGTCGGGCCGAAGATGGTTTCGCAGAACAAGCCATCCTTCTCCGGCCGCAGACGGCGGTAGTTGATGGTCTCGGGCTTCAGAACTTCGCCGTACGACCAACTCAAAATGGTTTCAGGCGAGGCCAGACTGATGCGCAGTGCGTTGATCCCTTTGCCTTCCACGCGAGCGCCTCCCTTGTGTAGTCATCTACCTGTGGATCGCGACTTACCCGGAACAAACGTGCTACCCGGCGGACGAAGCAAAACAAGCGCATGAGGATCCACCTTTCCTCAGGCGCCTGAAGGGGCCGACCTTCTCCTAGGTCTGCACGTTAGGTTATTATATGCCCAAACCCACGGCTGTCAAGGCCTGTCGCTCAAGACGCTTGAATGGCCTGGGCTCCGCCTTTGCGGGCCCTCTGTTGCCGTGCGGACGATCTTTCCGTCACCGATCTCGCCGACACCTTCTCCCGTGCAGCCGCCGGCTCGAAGGAAGATCCACGGAGCGCCCCTCGAACCGTCCAGGCCGAATCCTCGCCTCACCCCGTCGAATGCCGCCCAACCCATCCGCACCTGCCCCGCACCTCCCTGCAGGACATATGGAACGGTGTGCGATGCGCAGCGGGGATGTGGTTCGGGGCAGGTGTCAACCTGGCCTGCACAGGCAAAGGCTCCGGGCGGTTGTTGGACGGGGCGGCAGGATGGGGAGGGCCCTGGACCTTCCGCCGGTCGCATACGACATGAACGCATGATTGTCCTTGCCCGTGCAACTGGCCTGGGGTAGAATGACGATGCGGTGCCCCTGTAGCTCAGTGGATAGAGCGCTGCCCTCCGGAGGCAGATGCCGGCGTTCGAGTCGCCGCAGGGGCGCCAAGAGCCCTGGCCTGTCGCCAGGGCTCCTGTTCTCCGTGCCCGTGGGGCTCTTGCTGATGTGCGGCCGTCTCCGCTTGCAGGGCCTCAGGTGGCGGCTTCTTCGGTCGCCCGCGGACGCAGATCGACCCACTCCACCTCGCGGCTCTCGCTGTCGAGGAGCGCCAGACTGCTCCGACCCTTCAACCCCATCAACTCACCCGGATCGAGGAGCAAGCATCCGCCGATCCACTCCGCCTTCGCCTCGTGATCGTGCCCGTAGCAGACACATTGGTACTGGCCGGAGAGCGCCAGCCCGCGCGCAATCTCGGGGTAGTGGTTCACGGCGACGGTCAGTCCTCCGAGAGTGAGCACCGCCAGTTGGCCATGCAGGGTGATGCTCGAGAACTGGCTGGCGACCTGCGCCATGAGCAGACGGTCGCCATCGTTGTTGCCCCAGACGATGTGCAGCGGGATGCCGCCAAGCCCGTCCCCGAGGAAGCGGGCCATGAATGGCGAGCACAGGTCACCGCAGTGGATCACGGCCTCGGCCCGTTTGAGATGGGGCATGGCGGCATCCAACATCCAGATGTTGTCGTGCGAGTCACTCAACACCGCGATCTTCATTCTCCCTCCCCGTCCTTCAGCCCCGTCTCCGCGATCTCACGCCGGTGTCAGAGCTGCCGGACCCCTTCCGAACAGGAATCCGACTTCTCTCAGCCGTGCGGCAAGGTCCGCCGTCAACTCGCTCTCAGAGAAGCGCCACGCCCAGTTGCCCTCGGCCCGGCTCGGGTAGTTCATGCGTGCCTCCGGGCCTAGCTCGAGCACATCTTGGAGCGGCGCGATCGCCCAATCCGCCACCGATGCCCAGACGGCTCGGATGAGATCCCAGGCGATGTGGGTTCCATCGCTGGCGAGGTACCGACGGCAGAAGTCTCTCTCTGACTCGGGAGCCGATTGGTACCACCCTATGGCCGTGTCGTTGTCATGGGTCCCCGTGTAGGCCACGCACCGCCGGGGATAGTTGTGCGGCAGGAAGGGATGGTCAGGGTCTCCCTCGAACCCGAACTGCAGGATCTTCATGCCCGGCAGTTCAAACTGGTCCCGCAAGGCAATCACGCCGGGCGTGATCTCCCCCAGATCCTCGGCGATCAAGGGCAGATCTCCCAGCCCCTTCTTGACCGCGCTCAGGAAGCCATCCTTGGGCCCCGGGACCCACCGTCCTCTCTCGGCCGTGGTTGCATCTCCGGGGACCTCCCAGTAGGCCTCGAAACCGCGGAAGTGGTCGAGCCGCACGACGTCGACCATGTCGAGCACAACGCGGAAGCGCGCAATCCACCACGCATACTCGTCGGCCTCCATCACATCCCAGCGATAGAGTGGGTTGCCCCACAGCTGCCCGGTTGGGGAGAAGTAGTCGGGTGGGACGCCAGCCACAACGGCCGGTTGTCCAGCGTCATCGAGCTGGAAGTACTCCGGATGTGACCAGACATCGGCACTGTCGTGGGCCACGAAGATGGGGATGTCGCCGATCAGGGTCAGGCCTCGGGAGCGGGCAAGATCGCGGATGGCCGACCATTGGCGGAAGAACAGGAACTGCCGGAAGCGCTCATCGTCCAGCGTAGCCGCCAATCGAACGCGCGCATCATGTAGGGCCTGCGGGTCCCGCCGGGCCAGCTCCTGCTCCCATAGAGTCCAGGGGGCTCCGCCATGTTCCGTCTTGAGCGCCATGAAGAGGGCGTAGTCCTCGAGCCAATAGGATCGCGCTTCCCGGAACGAGAGAAACCCCTCCTGCAGGTGACGTCCCTCGCCCTGCTGGAATCTGCGGAAGGCCACGGAGAGGAGACGCTGGCGGTTGGGGATGACAGCCCCGAAATCCACCCATTGTGCGGGAAACGGCGGAAGGCTTGCCAGGTCTTCGTCGGTCAGCAGACCATCCGCGGCCACTCTTTCCAGATTGACCAGCAGGGGATTGCCGGCAAAGGCGGAGAAGCTCTGGTAGGGCGAGTCGCCATACCCTGTTGGACCCAAGGGCAGGATTTGCCAGAGGCTGCACCCGGCTTCTCGCAGCCAGTCGATCCAGCGTTCTGCCGCCGGGCCGAGGTCGCCGATCCCGTGTGGTCCAGGCAAAGAGGATGGATGCAACAGGATCCCGGCCGCACGAGGATGGGTCACACGATCGGCCATTCTC
>CAYQUY010000235.1:0-4408 GCA_964420755.1 uncultured Anaerolineaceae bacterium | reverse complement strand
GCCGTCTTCTGCAACCGCCCATACTCCTCCATGCCGCGATCTTCAGCCATCCTTAAGAAGACAACGCGGTCGATTGTCTTTTGGACCGCGTCGTTCAGTTCATCGACGCTGAGACGGGGGTTGCGCAAGGCGAAGTTGCGGGCCAGGGCCTCGCGCCAGCCTTCGATTTCTTTGAGGAACTCGGTGTCAACCTCGCTTGTGCCCCTTCGGCCAGCGCCACCGGCGAACTGGTCGAAGGCGCCGCCGAGGACCGCCTCCTTCGAAAAGACATCCCAGACCTCCTGCCAGCGGTCGGGGTACTCCTCGAAGGTCAAGAGCATCAGGCGAGCAGTGCTGGCCTTCTCCCTCTCGGAAGGTCGCTTGTGGGTGTCGTAGGCGGCCAGCTCTTCGAAGTCGGTCAGGATCGAAAGCGGCAGCCGGGCGCTCCAGGCATAGCGCCGCAGCTGGTAGGCCGGTCGGGCGTCGGTCCTGATATCGACTCCTGGCTTCTTGGCCTCAACGTAGAACTTGTTCTCGCGCCCGATCCGGAACGCGTAGTCCGGCGCCTTCTGGTGGCCCTCGATGTCGAGTGAGGGTTCGACAACCACCTCTCGGTACGGCGGCGCGGCGTGCTGAGTGTTTTGGACATCCCAACCGAGCCAGATGAAAAGGGGATCGATGAACTCGAGGCGGGCCTGGGCTTCCTTAAAGTCCGAGCCGCGGTACGAGGCCAGATTCGTGCGGAAGTGCTGGACCAGCCGGGCAACTTCGTCGCGCGACTGCTCAAAGCTGATGGCCATCGCGGGCCCCCTGGTGTGACATGCGGGAAAGGTAGCAGAAAGACCGGTGAGAGGCAAGGGGGTGGGTCCCCAGAATCAAGTCCGGCCCGCCCCTTTAGCCGCCTCCACCGACGACCAACGTGAACTCCAGCCCCTCCGCCCCTCGCTCGACCCGGATCGTCTGTCCCCGGCGGAAGTCGCCCGCCAGCAGACGCAGGGCCAACGGGTCCTGGAGCTCGCGCTGGATGGCTCGCTTGAGCGGCCGGGCCCCGTATACCGGATCGTAGCCGGCCTCGGCCAGCCACGCCTTGGCCTCCTCACTGACCTCCAGCCGATACCCGGAATCGGCCAGGCGGCGGCTCAGCCGATCCAACTGAATGCCCACGATCTGGACCAACTGGTCCCGGCTCAACCGGTGGAAGACGACAACCTCGTCGATCCGGTTGAGGAACTCGGGACGGAAGTGCCGCCTCAGGAGCTCGTGCACCTGCCCCTGGCTCACTTCGGTCTCGCTCCCGCCCTCGGCCCACAGCTCCGCACCCAGGTTGGAGGTCATGATCACCACAGTGTTCTTGAAGTCCACCGTCCGGCCTTGACCATCCGTCAAGCGTCCGTCGTCCAGAAGCTGGAGGAGCACGTTGAAGACCTCGGCGTGCGCCTTCTCGATCTCGTCAAACAGGATGACGCTGTAGGGCCGCCGGCGCACCGCCTCCGTAAGCTGACCGCCCTCCTCGAAGCCGACATACCCGGGCGGAGCGCCGATCAGACGGGAGACCGTGTGCTTCTCCTGGTACTCGCCCATGTCGATGCGGATCATGGCCGCCTCGTCATCAAACAGGAACACCGCCAATGCCCGGGCCAGCTCGGTCTTGCCCACCCCTGTCGGTCCGAGGAAGATGAAGGAGCCGATCGGCCGGTCGGGGTCCTGCAAGCCGGAGCGGGCGCGCCGGACGGCGTTCGATACCGCCTGCACGGCCTCCTCCTGGCCCACAACGCGCTGGTGCAGTCGCTCCTCCATGTGCATCAGCTTCTCCGTCTCGCCCTCGAGCAGCCGGGAGACCGGGATGCCGGTCCAGCGCGAGACAACGGCCGCCACGTCCTCCGCGTCCACCTCTTCCTTCAGGAGGGCCCCTTCGGCCTGGAACTGCTTCAGCCGCTTCTCCTGCTCGGTCAGCCGGCCTTCCAACTCCCTCAGCGTCCCATAGCGCAGACGGGCCGCCTGCTCCAGATCCGCCTTGCGCTCCGCCTGCTCAATCTGCAGGCGGGCCTGCTCGATCTGCCCCTTGACCGAGCGCAGGTCGGCAATGGCCTGCTTCTCTGTGTCCCAGCGGACGTGCAGCTGCGAGGATTGCTCCTTCAGCTCGGCCAGCTCCTGCTCGAGCTTGCCAAGTCGCTCCTTGGAGGCCTGATCCCTTTCCTTCTTTAACGCCTCGTGCTCGATTTCCAGCTGCAGAATGTGTCGGTCAACCTCGTCCAGCGCTTGCGGCTTGGAATCGATCTCGGTCCGCAGGCGGGCCGCCGCCTCGTCGATCAGATCGATGGCCTTGTCCGGAAGGAAGCGGTCGCTGATGTACCGTTGGGACAGCGTGGCGGCGGCGATCACGGCGCTGTCCTGAATCCTCACGCCATGGTGCACCTCATAGCGCTCCTTCAAGCCGCGTAGGATGCTGATCGTGTCCTCGACGCTGGGCTGGTCGATGAACACGGGTTGGAAGCGCCGCTCCAGCGCTGCGTCTTTTTCCACGTGCTTACGATACTCGTCCAGGGTGGTGGCCCCGATCATGTGGAGCTCTCCCCGCGCCAGCATCGGCTTGAGCATGTTGCCGGCGTCCATTGCCCCCTCGGCCGCGCCGGCGCCGACGACGGTGTGCATCTCATCCACGAACAGGACGACATCGCCAGCAGCGTCGGTGACCTCCTTCAGCACGGCCTTCAACCGCTCCTCAAACTCACCACGGTATTTGGCCCCCGCCACCAGTGCCCCCAGGTCCAGCTGCACTAGGCGCTTCTTCTTCAGCCCTTCCGGGACATCGCCATTGACGATTCGCTGGGCCAGTCCCTCTACGATGGCAGTCTTACCCACGCCCGGATCACCAATCAGGGCCGGGTTGTTCTTGGTCCGGCGCGAGAGCACCTGAATCACCCGCCGGATCTCCTCGTCGCGGCCGATGACCGGGTCGAGCTTCCCCTGGCGGGCCAGCTGGGTCAGATCACGGCCATACTTCTCCAGCGCCTGGTAGGTCCCCTCGGGGTTGGGCGAACTCACCCGCTGCGAGCCGCGGATCGAGGCCAGCGCCTGGAGCACGGCTTCGGGGGTCACGCCGTAACCCGCCAAAAGGTCCGCCGCGGGCCCCGAGGCCAGCGCCATCAGTAGGTGTTCGGTTGAGGTGTAGTCGTCCTTCATGGTGGACGCCTGACGCTCGGCCGCCGTCAGCACCTCCGCTGTCTGCCGCGCCAGACCAGGCTCCTCGCCCCCATACGTCTTCGGCCGGCCCTCCAGCTCCTTTTGCACCTCTTCGATTAGCATGACCGGGCTACCCGCAATGCGAGTGACGATGGCTGCGACCACACCCTCTGGCTGCCGAAGCAATGCCAGCAGGAGATGCAGCGGCTCGACCGCAGCCTGGCTGTGCTCTCGCGCCAGCTGCTGGGCCTCCAGGATTGCCTGTTGGGCCTTCTGAGTGTAGCGTTCAAGATTCATCCTGATTCTCCAAAACCATCGTGACCACGGACGATGGACCATGGACGACGGACCATAGATGGCAGCGATCCTCTGTCGCCGGTCCTTCGTTGTCCGCGGTCCGACATCCTGACGCTCATTCTCGGTCCCGCATGTCTCACCTTCGTCTGCGCAGTGTTAGAGCCCAATCAGCGACGAGGGGTTAACGGAGATCATATCTCCCTATTGCCGCTCTCTGATGCTGCCCGGGTAAGATGCAGACAGATTCGGTGGACAAGACACACAAGGGAAGGAGTATCCGATGACTACCCTGTATCTGACCCGCACCTATGCCCCTCGTATGCTTCGCTGGTATCAGCCAATGGGTTTCAACGGGGGCCGGCGCCTGCCCGTGGACGTTCGCGCCGATGACGAGGCGTTCGTGATCAAGGCCGCTGTCCCTGGCCTGAAGGCTGACGATCTGAAGATCGAGATCCTCGACAACGTCGTGACATTGAGCGGTGCCGTTGAGGCCAAGGAGGATCAGCCGGACTACTTGGTGCACGAGCTCGAGATGGGGGACTTCTGCCGGAGCCTGCAGTTGCCTGACCCCGTCGACGCAGCCAAGGCCGAGGCCAAGGTGGAAGACGGCGTCCTGACCCTGCGCATCCCCAAGGCTGAGGAGGCCAAGCCGAAGACCATCAAGGTCAAGGCTCACTAGGCTCGAGGCTATCTAGGGTACAATGGGCGGCGAAAGCCGCCCATTTCTTTCTAGGAGCCGTGACTGTGCCGCCTGACATCATCCGCCGTCAGTCGTCCCCCACCGGATCTCATCACGGCCAATGTCCTTGGCAATCCCTTCGAGCGCTCTCTGAGTCGCAAAGGACTCATTCGCTTCCTCGCCTATCGTTGCCGCCGATCTGGAAATCGCCAGGCGGCCCGCGTTCACGGCGAACGAGCCCTGGCCTTTCTTGCGGGTACAGCTATCACC
>CAYQUY010000234.1:0-4418 GCA_964420755.1 uncultured Anaerolineaceae bacterium | reverse complement strand
CGGCGGAGAGCCCCTCGCTCGCTCTTCCGTAGCCCCCCGCGACGCTTCGCGGCGCTTGGGGTGCTGCGCAAGGGGCAGGTGTCGCCCCGGCGGGCCGCCGGGTCTCGCGGCCCGAACGGGGTGAGGTGGAAGCCGCGTTCGTCCGCAAGCGCTTAGGAGGCTGATGAGGATCCCTTGCTTCGTGGAAAGGGATCGTGTCGAATTGGCTCTCTCGTCGGGGCGAGGTGGTAATTCCTCACCCGTCAGGAGGGGCGTGTGACGACAGGCGGCGATCTTGCCTCGATCCTGCGCTTCTACGCCACGCCGGGGATCATGACCGAGCCCGGCGACCTCGCCGCATCGCTCGATGGCCTGCCGAGAGATGTCTCGCACCTCTGCGAGGTTGTGCAAGGGCTATTCACCCATATTCACTGGGCTGAGGCGATGGGGGTGTCTCTGTCGGACGAGCGGAAACAGGAGGTCAACATCCGTCCGGTGGCGCGAAAGCTGGCGCGGATCCTGGAGTTGGACGACCGTCCGCTGATTGAACCACGCCCGCCGGAGAAACGGCTGGTCGGCAACTGCCGCGACTTCAGCGTCTTGCTCACCGCCATCCTGCAGCACCAGGGTGCGCCCGCCCGCGCTCGAGTCGGTTTCGGCGCCTACTTCACCCCCGGACATTACGAGGACCACTGGGTGTGCGAGCGGTGGAATTCCGAGGAACAGCGCTGGATGCTCGTCGACTCGCAGCTCGACGCGTTTCAGCGCAAGGCCCTGCGCGTCTCCTTCGACCCGCTCGATGTGCCACGCGACCGCTTCGTGACGGGGGGCCGAGCCTGGCAGATGTACCGCTCAGGTGAAACGGATCCCGACCTCTTCGGCATCTTCCACATGCATGGTCCGTGGTTCATCGAAGGGGACCTGGTGCGGGACTTCCTTGCGCTCAACAAGCTCGAGATCCTGCCCTGGGATCGTTGGGGACACATGTTTGGTCCGGAGGAACCAATCCCGTCTGAGGAACTGACCTATCTGGATCGGATGTCCGAGCTGACAATCCAGGGAGACGTTGCCTTCGACGAGATCCGATCCCTCTACGAGAGCGATCCGGTGCTGCGTCCGCCGGCAGGTTGGGAGCCATGAAGCGGCGTGGCGGCCGGGGTCTAGAGGGCAGCTTGGCATGGGCGATGACAAGAAGGTGACCGGTCTCACCTTCAACATCCAGCAGTTCAGCACCGAGGACGGCCCCGGCATTCGCACCACGGTGTTCCTCAAGGGCTGCCCCCTGCGGTGCGCCTGGTGTCACAACCCGGAAGGGATGAGGCCCACGCCGGATCTCGTCTGGTTTGATGTTCGCTGCATCGGCGCCCGGGATTGCCTCAAGGCGTGTCCGGAGGAGGCGTTGGCCCTTGGGCCTGAAGGGATGTGGATCGACCGCGCCCGGTGCACGGTCTGCGGTGACTGCGTTCGGGCGTGTCCCTCGGCCGCGCTTGAGGTCATCGGCACGCCGTGGACAGCAGAGGCGCTGGTCACCGAGCTGCTCAAGGACCAGGTCTTCTTCGAGACCTCGGGCGGCGGGGTAACCTTCAGTGGTGGTGAGCCGATGATGCAGGCCGAGTTCCTGGCCGAAGTCTTGCCCCTTTGCCATGAGGCGGGCCTCCACGTTGCCCTCGACACCTGTGGCGCGTTTACCTGGGCACACTACGAGCGGATCCTACCTTGGGTGAACCTGGTTCTTCTGGACTTGAAGCTGATGGACGCTGCGCGTCACAAGGCGGCCACAGGCGTCGCCAATGGCATGATCAAGGACAACGCCCGCCGGTTCGTCTCCCGCGGGATGCCGATGTGGATTCGAACGCCGGTCATCCCCGGATACACCGATGGGATCGAGGACATCCGCGCCATCGGACGGTTCATCAGCCGGGAGCTGCCCACGGTCGAACGCTGGGATCTCCTGGCCTACACGAATCTCGGGCGCCCCAAGTATCACCGGCTTGACCTGCCATACCCTCTGGAAGAAACCCCCCTCCTGACACGTGATCAGATGGAGGCCGTCTGGAGCGTCGCGGTCCAGCAGGTGCCCGTGGCGCGCTGGTCCGGCGCCACGCGCCTAGATACGGCTGCTGAGTAGAGGGATGCAGCAGCCGGGCTGGCCTGACGTGAACGTCGCGAGAGGAAGGAATCGATGACCATCCTGGATGAGGCACCTGGATTGCTCGAGGCGCTGAGAGGCGAGATGACCCCCAAGTTCCTGGCCAGCCGAAACTCGGCAGGCGTGCCCAACGTCGTGCCGGTGATCACCATCTCCCCGGCCGAGGATCAGCCGGACACCTTGATCTTCGGCAACTTCCTGCTGCGCAAGACGATCAACAACCTCAACCAGGACACGCGGGTGGGTATCCTCGTCATCACCCAGGACCTGCATGGGTGGGTCCTCCGAGGCGACTTCGTCGAGTTCCAGCGGACGGGTCCGTATGTCGACCGCCTGATGAGCGGCTCTCTGCTGCGATACAACGCCTACACGGGGATTCGCAATGCTGGCGTGATCCGTGTCCGGGAGCTGCGGGGTTCCTTTGCCATCCCCCGGCTGCAGGTGGCGAGGGACTTCCTCCTGGCCAGGCTGGCCACGCTTGGGGGGGCTGGCCGGGATGAGACGAGTGTGGTCATCCCGGCGCCAGTGCTGCGAGAGTACGCGCGCATGGTCGCGGTGAAGGTCCTCGCCTGGGTCGCCGAAGACGGCTACCCCACGGTCGTGCCGGCGCTCTCGCTGCAACCGGCCGGCCAAGGGCGTTTGCTCTGCCGCAAGGGCGACGGCAGACTGGGCCACCCGCCCGTGGGGGCCACCGTCGCCAGCAACATCCTCACCTTCGAGGCGGTCTCCTACCAGGCGAAAGGTCGCTGGTCCGAGAAGGGGACTACGGGGTCGATCCAGGTGCAAGAGGTCTACGCCGGCGGACCACCGCTGCCCGGCGGGCGGATCGCCTAGGCCGGCGCAGGCCGCGCAGGCACATGAGGCGCGGCTGCCGGGCCGGTTTCCGCTCAGCCGCCGGAGAAGGCGAACGCCGATACGTCCTGGCCGGAGGAGCACCAACTAGTAGTGGTAGCGTGCCTGGAGGAAGTCGATCCGCTCATCGCGGACTAGATACACAATTCGGTGTTCCTGTGTGAGCCGCCGCGACCATGTCCCGGGCGCTAGATACTTGAGAGGTTCTGGCTTGCCAATCCCCGCGAACGGGTCGCGCCGGATAGCATCCACGATGTCCAAGACCCGGCGAGCGATCTTGCGATCGGACTCAACCCAGTACCTGAGATCCTCGAGGAACTCCGGTTGGAAGACAAGATCTCGAGCCCTACTCGGCAAAACCGACCTCGCTGGCTAGCTCCTCGACGGTGAGCCTCTGCCCCTCACCCTTCAGCGCCCGGGCCAAGGCGTCGAGGAGGCGGGTGGCGTTGGCGGGGGAGCGCAGCAGATGGGCGGTCTCCGCCAGGCTGGTCAGTTCATCGGCAGCGATCAGTGCGGCCGGCTCACCCTTGCGGCGGCGGATGATCACAATCTCCCGGTCCTCGGCCACGGCATCCAAGAGGGAAGCAAGACGCTCGCGGGCGGTTGAGTAAGAGACTTCCACGGTCATGGTCACACCTCATCTCTTGTACAAGATTATTGTACAAGATAGCCGCATCGTGTCAAGGACGAGCTTCCGCCGACTGAACGGACGTTTTGTTGGCGGTCGAACGAGGGTTGAACCGCAGGCTCAGGGTTGTGAGGCAACCGCTTCTGCATCGGATCACATCCGTTCTCTAGACTGCGGCTCTTGGGAAACGTGTCCTCGACAGGCAGACCTGCCTATAGGAGAGGATGGCCTCGGCAATCAGAGGTTAGGAAGAACAACGGGCAGGCAGGTGTCTGAGCCCTCCGTCAACTGGGCGGTCTGGACGGCCCGCGCCCGCAAACGCCAGGGTCGCAGGGAGCGGGCGAGTCGCGCCACCCGCCAGAACGCGACCGCGGCCATCCCGTGGGCGAGAACGGCGAAGAGGGGTGGCGTCTGTAGGGTGTAGTAGGTCCAGCAGGCCCGTGTCGTTCCCCATAGCTCGAGGAAATAGCCCAACCCGGCGCCAGCAACGAAAGTCAGCACGGCCATCCGATGGTCCGTGGGCGTCAGGATGAGGAAGGCGCACAGCACCAAAGCCATGACGGTCAGGGAGAGCTCCCGCGTCGGCCAGACGAACGTAAGCATCAGGGCGTAGAATCCAAGGAAGATCGGCCAATAGAGCCGTGTGAAACGACGGGAGGCCTCTTCCGGGAACACCTGCAGCAACAGCCGGCAGATCCGGTCAATCGCCAGGCTGGCAATCGGCCACGCAGGGATGATCCACAGCGGCGGCCGCTCTTGCGTGAAATAGGTCCACAGCTTCGTCTGGGTTCCCCAGGACTCGATCGTCAG
>CAYQUY010000233.1:0-4420 GCA_964420755.1 uncultured Anaerolineaceae bacterium | reverse complement strand
CTCGGTGGGCCGCGGAGCAGGCAACCAGGACCGTCGGCGTCCCCACCACCATCCGTCCGATCCGCTGGACGATGGCTATGCCCTCAACTGACGGCCAGCGGCGGCGTAGCTCTTCCACCACCTGGCGCAGCTTGGCCTCAGCCATGGGCGAGTAGGCCTCGTACTCGAGGGCCTCGGTCGCGTGAAGTTCGCCGCGCTCGGTCTGCCCCCGCACCAGCCCTGCGAAGACGCAGGCGGCACCCGTCGTCGGGCGCACGATCCAGCCCAGAGCCTGGTTCAGGTCGAGGGGGTCTTTGGTCAGACGGAGGACGGTCGGCGGTTCGTCTCCGCTCCCGCCGCTGACGGGCGGAAAGAACGCTGCCTCGTCGCCGTCCTTCAGCGGGTCATCCGCCTCTGCGAACTCCCGATTGATGGCGCAGATCGCCGTCGTCATGGATTCTTCCAGTTCGGGGCGCGCCCGAAGGACTGCGGCCTTGAGGTCTGCGACCGTCGCGGTCTGGGGCAGCGTCACCATCTCCTGCTTGATGCCCACCTTGAGGCGCAAGGTGGCGAAGTACATCACCGTTATCTGCACAGCCTCAACTCTCCAGGATCACGTCGCCGCTCTGCCCGCCGTGCTTCTCGGCGAGCCGGATGTCGGTGATTCGGGCGTCTCGGTCGATGCCTTTGATCATGTCATACACCGTGAGCGCGGCCACGGCCACGGCCGTCAAGGCCTCCATCTCGACGCCGGTTCGCGCCGCGGCCCGCACCGTGGCCTCGATGGTGACCCCCGGCATCGTCTCGGCATACTCGAGGCGGACCTCCACCTGATCCAGTCCCAGGGGGTGACACAGCGGGATCAGCTCCGACGTCCGCTTGGCGGCCATGACGCCAGCCAGCTCGGCCGCAGCCCGCAAGTCCCCTTTCTTCAGGTCGCCTCGTCGCGCAGTGGCAAGCGTCTCGGGCCGCATTCGGACCGAGCCTCTAGCGACCGCCCACCGTACGCTCACCGGTTTTGCGCCCACGTCGACCATTCGGGCCCGGCCCTCCGAGTCCAAGTGTGAGATGTCGTCCTTGGCCATGCGCTGATTATAACGGTGCCCATCGGGGCCGACAACCGAAGCGCAATCCTCACGGCCAGTTGGCGCCCACTGGATCAAGGCAGTCGCCTGCGATCGCGGTGGCAGGCGGGCGAAGCTGCGACGATGCCGACGTTCTCGGGGTCCCCATTATGGCTATGCGCAGCGGCGCGGTAGAACCCCTGCGTCACAATGGCCTACAAGTCACGAGAGGAACGGCGACCGCAGGCCTAGAGGCTGCCGCGGAACCCGGCGTCGCGCTGGATCCCGCGGCATTTTGCCTCCTTCAGCACCCGATCTGGCTTGCCTTGACCTCCGCGCCTCCAGCCTGCTATAATGGCCCGCGCCTGCCCGGTGGGCAGGCACTGTTCTGAGAGGCAAGGAGTAGCCAGATGCCACCGCTTCCGAAGAGAAAGCACTCCAAGGGTAAACGCGATCGCCGACGGTCGCATGATGCGCTGACGCCGCAACCCCTGATCGCGTGCCCCAACTGTGGAGAGAAGATGAGGCCTCACCGCGTATGCCCCAACTGCGGGCACTACGCCGGTCGGGAAGTCATCGAAATCGAGAAAGAGAAGTAGCCAGGCAGGGCCGTGCAAGTCCTTCGTTCGAGGCTGGCAAGCAGGCGCTGCCTGCTTGATTCCTCTGGCGGTAGATGTTGGGCGGCTGCTGAGGCCGATGAACCCACCCAGCGAGCTGCGCTGGTCCCGGCCGCTCATGCGACGCCACTGATGCGCCGTTGCGCTCAAGCAGCTGAGAGTGCGGAGGCCGCGTAACCCGTCCATGCGCAAGTTCCTTTTCGGCGTCGTCCTGCTCCTGGTGGTCTACTTCGTCATCTCGAGGTTTGCCGAAGCCCGGCAGCTCGTCGAGATCCTGCACAGGGGCGATTGGCGGTGGCTGGCGGGGGCTGTCGCCATCCAGTGCGTCTGGGCCGTCAACCTGGGTGCATCGGTCCGAGCGATCTACCGGGCTTTGGGCATCGAAGAGAAGATCGAGCGGTTGATTCCCCTTGCTGCAGCGGCCAACTTCATCAATGTTGTTGCTCCGTCGGCCGGTCTGGCGGGCGCCGCCCTCTACATCGCCGACGCACGGCGCCAGAACCTTCCTACAAGTCGCGTCTCGACGGCGACGGCTCTTCTCTTGCTGTTCGACTACCTGGCCTTTCTGATCGTCCTCGCCCTCGGCTTGATTGTCCTCTTCCGCCGCAATCAGCTCTCGATGGCGGAGATCGTGGCCAGCCTGATCCTCGCGGCCATGGCTTTGGGCCTGGGTGCGCTGGTCTTCATCGGCATGCGCTCGGCGGAACGCCTGGGCAAGGCGCTGAGCACGCTGTCGAGGCTGGTCAACCGTGTGCTGCGGCCATTCATCCACCGCGACTACCTGAGCGAGGATCGGGCCCGTGAGTTTGCCCACGACGCTGCCGAGGGCCTGCAGCGGATCCGCACGAAACGGTCGAGTCTCCTGTTGCCGTTGGGGTTGGCACTCAGTGGCAAGGCCTTCCAGGTGTCCATCCTGTTCCTGGTATTCATGGCCTTCCAACAACCCTTCTCGGTCGGCACCCTGATTGCCGGGTTCAGCATCGGTTATCTCTTTGTCATCGTTTCCCCGACCCCGGCCGGCATCGGCTTCGTCGAAGGCATCTTGACACTCACGCTCACCTCGCTGCGGGTTCCTCTGGCTGCGGCCGCGGTCATCTCCCTCGCCTATCATGGGATGGTGCTGTGGCTCCCGCTGTCCTATGGCGCCCTCTCGTTCCGCTGGATCACCCGGGAGAAAACGTAGACAACCGAGCCTTGTCCCGCGTGCCCGCATCTCCATGGATGCCGGGGCACATCCGATGCGCGTCTCGGAGAGCCATCCGGGATGAGGCGCTTGTTGGCCCTTCCGGCCCGGCGCGACGAAGGGATAAGCTCGCCCAATCCGGGTAGCGCTTTCCCCTAAGCCCCCACCTGGCTGACAGAAGACCAGCTTGCCCTCAACAGGGGACCCTACATGTGGCGCTTGGGGGCTCCATCGAACACCACAAGTACGGACAGCTTCCGGCGACGAGCACACCTTCCACCCCACCCGGGGGGACTACCAGCCCTCTCCACTTGACGACCAAGAGGAGAGAAGATAGCATCGTCCGCGTGGGCCGATCACGCGAGGCTCGAGCGTGTGGAAGGTGGAGCGGCGGCCTTCACGTGACCGTTCTTGTGCATTTGGGGCGGCGTTGGTGTATCCTTACGGTCCGAGTGCTTGAGGCGTGGCAAGGACCCGGGGCCGCGGCTCGGATGCCGTAGGGCTCTCGGGAGGCTGACTGTCCTGAAGGGACCCGACGACCGGCGGGGAACAAGATGACCCAAACCGTCTCGCTCGCACAGTCGTACCCCTACCATCTGGGCATGCTCCTTGCCCTGGCCTTGATCCTGACCCTCAGCCTGAGCTACCGCGCACTTGCCAGGAGCCAGATGGCACGCCGCTGGAGCTTGGCAGCCTCGAGCCTCGTCTTCCTCCGGCTCCTCATCCTTGCGGTGGCGCTCCTGTATTGGCTGCAGGGCCGCGAGGCAGGAACCCTTCTTTCCTCGCTCTCTCCCTTTGTCGGCCTGACAGGAGTCTTGTTCATCGGATGGGCAGCCGGCTTTCCACGTCGCAGCAGACCCGTGGATCTGGCTTTCATTGCGGTCCTCTTCCTCTGTCTCGTCGGCTTCGCCGGCACGCTTGTCCTGTCCGGCCTGTCTGCCGAAGGGATGCCGAGCACGATCAGCCTCCTGTGGAGCGCAGCGACGCTGCTCGCCTCCGCGGTCTTCGGCCTTGTGCTCCTCATCCGCAGGCCGACCCAGTGGGCGTTCCACCTGACCGGGTTCATTCTGCTGGCAGGCGCGTACGCTGTTCTTGCCGCCACTAGCGTCCGGCAAGCGAGCAGCGCTTCGCTGGCCAGCGTTCTCCCTCCCGTCGAGATCATCGCCTACTCGCTGTTCACGGTCGGAGCGGCCCGGGGCCTGGCGACGGAAAAGATCAGGGTGGAGGTCCGCCGACGAGAGGTCGCCGCCTCGGCGAAGGCGGGGATCGGCGTCCCCGCTGAGCTCCTGGGTGAGGTCTTTGGGCTGGGCAGCGCCGTAGACCGGAGCGACCTGGCAACCCGGGCGACCCGAACCATCGCCCGCGCCTTGCACCTCGAGTACTGCCTGATGCTGACGCCTCCCGATCCCTCCGGCGAGTTCGCGATCGCTACAGGATACGACTTACTCCACGAGCAAGATATCCTCGGGGCCTCGGTCGATGTGCAAAGGATGCCGGAAGTCGGCGTCGCCCTCTCCCGGCGACGGGTTCTGACCTTGCCCGCCGGCGCTTGTTCCCCCGACACGATATCGCTGCAG
>CAYQUY010000232.1:0-4464 GCA_964420755.1 uncultured Anaerolineaceae bacterium | reverse complement strand
CCCCATGACCTCAAAGCTGCCACATTGCGAGCACTCGTAGATCGGCAGCGCCAGCCCCCAGTAGCGCTTCTTCGAGATCATCCAGTCGTGCATGTTGCGTAGCCAGTCCAGCTCGCGCTCCAGGCCAAACGCCGGATACCAGTGCGTGGAGTTGAGCACGACCTCCATGATCTGATAGCGGAGGTTGCGGCGCTTCTCCTCTTCCGTGACCTCTTCGTACGGCTTGGCGAGCTGCGCGCCCATCGAGATGAACCACTCGTCCACCAGCCGGAAAACGAGCTCCTCACCACAGCGCCAGCAGACCGGGTAGCGGTGGGTGTAATCGGCGACATGGTAGCTCAGACCCTTGGCCTTCAAGTCCTCGAAGATGCGCCCGGCGACGTCGTGCACCGACTTGCCCGTCAGCCAGCCGAAGCCGTTGACGAAGACCCCCGACTCATCCAGCGGGGCGATGGCAGGCAGGCCCAGTTCCTTCCCCAGAGCGAAGTCCTCGGCACCGCAGCCGGGAGCCATGTGGACGATGCCCGTCCCCTCTTCCTCGCCCACCTCCGCCCAGGCAAGCACCCGATGCGCCTCGGGCGCGCCCTGGGCGATCTGGGCAGGCAATTCGTCAAACGGCCCCTTGTAGGTCCAGCCTACCAGCGCGCGGCCCTTCAGCTCCCCCTCGATATGGTATGGCCCCTGGAGCATATGCAGCGTGCCCTTGCTCAGGTAGAAGAGCTCGTCGCCCTGACGCACCCGGACGTAGTCGAGGTCAGGCCCGACCGCTGCGGCGACATTGCTGGTCAGGGTCCAGGGCGTCGTCGTCCAAACCAGCAGGCTCTCGCCAGGCCGATCCCGGAGCGGGAAGCGCAGGGTGATGCTGGGGTGGGTCAGCTCCCGGTAGCCCTCGGTGACGATCTCGTGCTGACTGAGCCCCGTGCCGCAACGGGCGCACCAGGGCATGACGTCTCTCCCTTTGTAGATCCAGCCCCTGTCATGGCACGATTTGAGAACCTGCCAGATGGTGTAGTTGTTCACGTCGGAGAAGGTGAAGTAGGAGCCGCCTAACTCGGGCAGCCCGAGCCGGCTCACGAGCGCCTCGACTGTCCCCGTGACCTCGCTCCGCGGGCCGACCAGCGTCAGCATCTGGCCGGGGTCCTCCCCGAGCTTGTCCCGCAGGAGCCGCAGCTGGTCCGGGTCGTTCCAGTCCATCCAGTATCCCAGCCGGATGCTCTGCTCCGTCTGCACGGCAGCGTAGGTCAAGACCCGCTGCTTGCACAGGATGACGAATTCGGCCAAGCCGAAGGCCTCGATGTCGCGCTTGCTCCGGAAGCCCTGGTCGCGCTCGACATTGACCTCTACCCAAAGCCCCTGGCAATCGAACCCGTTCTGGTATCGGGTCTGGTAGCCCCGCATGGCCTTGTAACGGTGATAGAGATCCTTGTATGTCCGCCCCCGGCCGTGGTGGACCCCCATCGGATTGTTCGCCGTGATCGGTCCATCGATGAATGACCAGCGGGGCCCGTCAGCCCGCAACGCCCTGAGCTTGTCGAAGGTGTGGCCGTTCTGCCACCAACGCAGGATCTCATGCTCCTGGGCCACGAAGTCGACCTGGCTGGGAACTGGTTTGAACATCCTTCACCTCACACCGTGGTGTCGCTCAGCCGGCGCTCAGGTTGGCTGACTGCGCCTCGACGGAGACACCCGTCGATCCCCACCCATCCGCGTTCAAGGCAACCCCGCTTTGGCCGGCCGCCTGCCGCTCATGCCTCCAGGCCGATGACGAGTCTCTTGTTGATCGCTCCCTTGCTCTTGTAGTCCAGAATGCGCATCGGCCCGACTTCGGAGGTGTTCGCCACGTGCGTTCCACCGTCGGCCTGCAAGTCAAGCCCTTCGATCTCCACGACGCGCACCTGCTGGATAGCCTCCGGCAGGAGGTTGATCTTCGTCCGTATCAGGTCTGGGATCTTGAAAGCCTCGTGGCGGGGCAGGACCGTCGCGCACACGGGACGGGCCGCGGCCACCTCGGCATTCACCTTCTCCTCGATCTCGCGCACCAGCTCCTGCTGCATCCTCTCGAATTCGAAATCCATCCGGCCGCGGAGGGGCTCCATGTTGCCCCCGGTGACGCTGGCCCCGTAGTCCCTCCAGATCACCCCGCACAGGATGTGCATGGCCGTATGTGTCCGCATGAGCGCGTAGCGGCGCTCCCAGTCCAGCGTGCCGGTGACCTTTTCGCCTGCGGCCGGGACGGGCCCCTCCAGCGTGTGCCAGATTTGCTCTCCCGCCCGGTGAACGGCCTTCACCGCTGCCGTCCCGCCGGCTGCGGCCAGACTGCCGGAGTCACACGGCTGGCCGCCGCCCCCGGGGTAGAAGGCCGTCCGATCCAGCGCCACGTCGGATCCTGAGACCGTGAGGACGATAGCCTGGAATCCCCGAAGATAGGACTCGATATGGTACAGTGCCTCGCTCATTTCACCTCCTCGATTTCCCCGCCGCGACCGATCGTAGGATCAACGGCCGCTGGACCTTACTTCTGGCCTCAGAAACGAAAAGCTCCCATCCCTCACAGGGACGAGAGCCAGCTTCACTCCCGCGGTACCACCCTGATTCCCGCACGACCCGGGCACTCAATCAGGCACGGCCAACTCGGCTTATGCCTGCGCCCCGGCTAACGGTAGGCGAAACCGGCTCTCCTACTGGCAGCTTGGGCTGCGTTCAGATCGCGGCTCCGGAGGGATTTTCCGCTCGACCACCTGCCCCGGCTCACACCATGCCCGGGTTCGCTGACAGCCCGGTCTGAGCGTACTCGTCTCCATCAACGCCAGCACACCGCAGATTGTGGACATTATGCCACAGAGCGATACGCGAGGTCAAGAATCGGCGCGGCGGCTCGGAGCCCCTCTGATCAGGCGTCCTCTCCAGGAGGCAGGGCCGTTTCCTCCCGCTCCTAGTGCCCCAAGACCGCCAGGGAGCGCCCCCGGTCCTGATGTGTCAGGCGGACCGAGGCGAAGCAGTCCAGCAGCCGTCGGGCCTCGTCACGCAGTGCCCGCATGCGAGGTTCGCGGGCCTTCCAGGAGCCATCCAGTTGGCGCAAGACGAGCAGGCTGTCGCCGCGAACCTCAAGCCGTACCGTCCGGGGATCGACGCGCGTCACCGCCAAGAAGTCGAGAAGCGACTGGACTCCCGCGATCAAGGCCTGATACTCGGCCTCGTTGTTCGTCCCCCGGCCAAAGGACAGGCGCCGAGCCGCGTTGGGGCGCTGTCCAGTCCTCTGCAGCCGAAAGGAGCCATAGGTTGGCCCTGGGTTTCCGCGGCTGCCGCCGTCGAACACCAGCGTATAGTCGACCTTCTGTGTGCGGCTGGGGCTGAACGGACTCGTCTTGGTCGGCAACGGTCCTCCGGCACGGACCAGGATCGGCAGAGCCTAGGTCTTGTCGGGATACCACTTCTGGAACAGGGCAGTGAGGTTCCGGGCGTGAAGCTCCGGCGCCAGGCCGTTGATCAGGATTCTCGCCTTGCCGCACTGCTCAACATCGATGCCTGCCAGATAACGCTCCCAGTCCTTGCGGTGGGCAGCCTTCTTGACCTCACGGCGGATGCTCGCCAGGTAGTGCAAGTTGGAGCGGACCGCGTTCTGAATCTCGCCCCGCAGGATAACCTCGCCATGCCCCTGGACCAGATTCTCGAGCTTCAAGCGGGGGATTCGCTTGAGGCTGGCTACCATCTCATCGTAATCCCCATCAACGAGGTAGGGCAGCGGCATCATCACATCCCCTGAGAATAGAACCCGATCCTCCACCACGAGGGCACCGACGCCGTCCGGGCTATGGCCAGGCAACGGCAGAACTTGCAGGGTCCGCTTACCGATCCGCAGCGTCATGCTACCTCGTTCGAAGACGATCTCGGGGAGGCCGATCTCCAACCCCGAGAGATCTCGGTTCTGGTCCCGGGCTGCATCCAGTCTGGCCCTGCCCCGCGTATCCAGGAGCTCACGGCACAGGCGGTGGCCGATGACCCGCGCACCGGGGAACCAGCAGTTGCCCAGCGAGTGGTCGGCGTGATGGTGGGTGTTGACGACATAGCGAACGGGGGATCCCAGCCGGCCTTCAACGAAGTCGCGGATCTCCTGGGTTTCCTCCGGATAGGGCAAGGTGTCGATCACCACCGACCACTCCGGCCCGACAACCGCGCCGGCATTGACGAGTGCATACTGGTCGCTGGTAAAGACGTACACGTTGTCGGCAACGCGCTCCCGGACCATTAATCCTCCCCCCGACGCGCCGAAGCTGGAAGGATAGCACACGACCAGGTTGCGCGTCAAGTTCTATTGACATAACATGGCCGTCCGAGCCCTATCCCGACAGGGCCTTCCCCCGCGGGCAACGGCGATGGACAGAAAGAGCCGGGGGGCAATGGGAACGAGAAAAGCGGACGAAGCACCCGGGAAACGGCGGGGGCCCGCGAGGACAGGGGTGGCAC
>CAYQUY010000231.1:0-4464 GCA_964420755.1 uncultured Anaerolineaceae bacterium | reverse complement strand
GGCACCGGAGTGATGGCGCCAGCGACCTCAACGGCCTCCTCAAAGGCCACGTCACCGACCAGGCGGTAGCCCGACTTCTTGCTCGCGTCTTCCTTGCGGTTTGTGCCCACGTCGATCACGTAGGCACCCGGCTTGATCCAGTCGCCGCGGATCATCTCAGCCTTGCCAATGGCGGCGATGACGATGTCGGCCCGCCGCACAACCCCAGCCAGGTCCTTGGTGCGCGAATGGCATATCGTCACCGTGGCATCTTCCTTGACCAGCAGGAGCGCCGCCGGCATGCCGACGATGTTCGAGCGGCCCACGACAACCGCGCTGGCACCCGAAAGCGTTGCCCCGGCCTTCTTGAGCAGGGTGATGCAGCCGGCGGGCGTGCACGGCACGAACAAGGGCTCGCGCCCTTTCTGCGCCAGCCGACCGATGTTGATTGGGTGGAATCCGTCGACGTCCTTCTCGATGCTGATCGCCCGCAGTACAGCCTCCTCGTCCAGGCCAGAGGGAAGCGGCAACTGAACCAGGATGCCATGCACCCTCGGGTCGGCGTTGAGATTCCCGACCAGCGTCTCGACTTCCTGTTGGGAGGCTGTCGCTGGCAGCTCATGACCGAAGGACTCGATGCCCAGCTCGGCGCACATCTTGCGCTTCATCCCGACGTAGGTATGAGAGGCTGGGTTCTCCCCCACCAGGACCGTGGCCAGCCCAGGCTTAATGCCGCTCTCCGCCAGCTTCTTCACGCCCTCGGCGATGGCGGCCTTCATCTCGTCCGCGATCGCTTTCCCGTCGATGATCTTGGCTGTCATATCCTGCTCCCGTCAAGATTGTAGAGTTGTGTGCCGTGCCCGTTCAGTTGGCACACTCCCGTCAGGCATGGGACGGATTGCCCCCTCGCGCACAGTCATTATCCATCCAAAGCCCGCCCTCCGGCAAGGAAGGTGTACCCCACTTGGACTGACACCTTTCCTGTTCGGCCTCGGCCTGGACAGAGATCACAAGGGGCTGCGTGCTCTGACGGTGCCCAAGAGGTGTTGAGCGAGTGCCGCCATCCCCAGAAGACCCCGCGTCTGTCGTGACCGCGTCGTTGTCCCAACCACCAAATGCGGTTCTCTTCCCAGGGAAGGGCGGCTCCTAATCACCCTGCTAGGGCCGCCAGACGGGGTCGAAGTCAATCGCCGGATCGGGCGCCAGCTCAAAGTAGTTCGTGCAGGTTGACGATAGGACGGCGATGTTATGGTCGCTGCCTGTCGGCCAGGTCTCGAAGACAATCCACGTGCCGTCGATCGACCAACGCGCCTCGGCCATCGGTTGGGCGGCGTGTGGCCCCTGGCTGCAGATCTGGTTGGCGATGAAACCGCTCTGCGCACTGTCGAAGAGTGTGGCCACGAGACGCGGGATACCACCGATCTGCTGTTGATACAGGATGGTCTGACCATCGTGGGACCAGTCGGCGTGGCTGCTATCGCGGTTCCCGCTACGGGAGAAGGGTTGCTCCCCCTCCCCCTGGTCGGTCATCGTCCAGATAGCCGATGTCCCCGAACGTGTGGTGGTGAACATGAGCTGCGTCCCGGTTGGCGACCAGGCGGGTTGGCTGTCGTGGGCCAGGGTGCCACTGAGGTTCACCACGCCGGTCCCATCGGCGTTCATTACGTAGATCTGCGGGCGGCCGTCCCTTTCCGATGTGAAGGCGATGCGGCGTCCATCAGGGGACCAAGCCGGATCGTAATCGCCTCCTGGGGCGGTGGGCAGGGCCTCCAGCTCCGTACCATCGGGGTTGATGAGCCACAGGCTCGACCCGGGGTAGCTATCCCGCCTCGCCGGGCAAGGGGAGGTGAACACCAGCCGGCTTCCGTCCGGCGACCATGCAGGCTGGCAGGCCCCGTCTTGCGTGCTGGTGACCTGGACCAGACCGGTGCCGTCCAGGTTCACCAGAAAGATCTGCGGGGGCCTTCCCGCCCTGAGGGAGGCGAAGGCGATCTGGCCGACGCCACCCCCTGTGGGGGTGATGGCTGGAGTAGGCGTCAAAATGACAGTTGGCGTAGGCTCAAGGGTAGGTAGGCTGGTGGGCACCGGCGTTTCAGGGCTGGGAAGGACGGCGAACTGTGTCGGGGTGAGAGAGCCAGGCACCTCCGAGGCGCCGACAGCCTCGGTGGGCGTGAGGGAGGGCTGGGGAGTGGCCGATAGCCAAGCCAGCAGCCTGGCTTTGATCTCAGGGGCAGCGTAAGAAGCCCCGGCGACGATCAAGATAAGGGCGGCACCGCCAAGAATGGCTGCCATCCACCGACGGGGCAGGCGCCGTCGCGCCCGCCGCCGGGGGCGCCCCACCAACGTCTTGCCGGTCGAGGTGATCGTCCGCTCCAAATACGGGTAGTTGTGGACGACCGTAGGCTGCGTGGAAGGCGAGCCCGCCGCTAGGGCAGCGGCGAACTCGGCGACCGACTGGAAGCGATCCTCGGGCCTCACCTCCAGTGCCTTCTCGATCGCCCTGGCCGTGCCCGGCGAGATGCCTTCCACGCGTTTGCGCAGCGGGGTCAGCTCTTCCCGACCCATCGCCCGCTCCAGGGCATCCTCCGGGATGTTGGCGCTGAGCGCGGCGTACATCGTTGCCCCGAGGGAGTATATGTCGCTGCGGGGATCTGTTCTGCCGGCCCCGTATTGCTCCGGGGGGGAGAAACCGGGCGTCATGGCCTTGGCGCCCGTCGAGGTGCTGGCCTTCTCGTCGGTCACCTTGGCCAAGCCGAAATCCACCAGCATCGCCCTGCCCTCGGGCGTGATCTTGATGTTCCCTGGCTTGATGTCCCGGTGGACGATGGCAGGCGTGCGCGTGTGGAGGTAGGCCAGCGCGTCGCAGGTCTCGAGGAACCAGGGAAGCGCCTCCTCCTCACTGACCGGGCCGGAGCGCTCCAGCCTCTGGCGCAAGTCCTGGCCTTCGATGAAATCCATGACCAGGTACTGCCCCTCGCCCTGGATGACGAAGTGGTCGGTCACGCGAGGCAGGTTGGGGTGACGGAGGCTCGCCAGGATGGTGGCCTCCCTTCTGAACTGGCGGGCGAACTCCTCCGTGGTGAACAGATTCTCTTTGACGGCGACGGCCACGCCAAGGTTGATGTCGATGGCGCGGTAGACCGCGCCCATGCCTCCCAATCCCAGGACGCTCTCAATTCGATATCGGTTATGCAGGACGAAGCCGGGCTGCAACGGCATACGGGTCTCGTGCGCCCAAGTCATGGCGGGCAACGCAGGCAATTGTAGCAAACGGAACAGCTTTTGGCTACGGTTGAGCCCCGGCGGCCCCATGTTGTTAGGTGATTGGAAGGTCCGCTGGCGCTTTGGCCCCATATCATGGGGTCGTATCGGCTCGCGAGCATCAACAACCGGAGGGATACGCCGGAGCCGGGTTGCTGCTTCAGGACCGGAGGGACGATGGCACGCCGATTCGACCAGCCCTTGGCCAACCCTAGCTGGCCTCGCTCCAACGGGAAGCTCCGGCCCCGGACCCGTCTGGCCGCCTGTGTCCTCACCCTGGTGTGCTTCGGCATCTGCTACGGGGTGTCCCCCGCCTCCGGCGCCAGCGACGTGGCCACGCCGCCTCCCGCGAGCGGGCTCGATCAGGCGTTAGCCTCAACGCCGCCCACCACCGCCTCGCCACTTGACGCGCTGGCGATGAATGCCATCTGCATTGGCTACTCCGTGGAGGGCAGGCCGCTGGAGGTCTACCAGTTTGGGACAGGTGCCTCGGCACGCATGATCGTCGCCGGCATCCATGGCGGTTACGAGTGGAACACGATCGCTTTGGCTGAGGAGCTGATCGTCTATCTGGCTGACCACAGCGAGATCATCCCTGACACGACCACCCTGTACATCCTGCGCTCCCTTAACCCAGACGGGGAGGCTCGGCCCAGGGGCCCCACAGGCCGACCCAACGCCCACGGCGTGGATCTCAACCGCAACTGGCCCATCAACTGGCGTCCCCAGTGGCCGCGCCAGGGTTGCTGGAACCTCCTGCCTACCACGGGGGGACCCTATCCGACCTCAGAGCCGGAGACGGAGGCTCTCCTCGATTTCCTCACCTACAACCCGATCGAGGCACTCATCAGCTACCACAGCGCCGCGCTCGGCATCTTCCCGGGCGGTACGCCCCCCGATGCCGAGTCGATCGACCTGGCGGAGACACTTTCCGCGGTAAGTCCTTACCCCTACCCTCCCATCGACACCGGCTGCCTTTACACCGGGATGTTGGTCGACTACGCCTCCGCCGCGGGGATCGCCGCGGTGGACCTCGAGCTCCAGACGCACTGGGACACCGACTTCGAGGTGAACCTCGAGGTCCTGCAGGCTTTGCTGGCCTGGGAGACGTGAGCACGCGATCGGCCCGCCCCCGGGCGTGATGAGGCACTGCTCCGCCGCTCGGCCTGACCCCTCCCCCCGCATGATGGAACCTCCCGGATCGACCGAGGCAAGCCCGACCGC
>CAYQUY010000230.1:0-4468 GCA_964420755.1 uncultured Anaerolineaceae bacterium | reverse complement strand
GCGCCGGCGTTGGCTCGGCCGTGGGCGTTGCGGGCTGAGGCATACAGGCCAGTGCCGCCGCAAGCAGGGCGAGCACGGCCAGGAGAATCCCTATCTTCGAATGCGGTCGATGTGCGTTCATCCGACTCCTCGTGGGCGCTGTGGCTTCCACGACCAGGCGCTCAGCAGGGATAGTATACCGAGGGAAAGGAGTTGACTGCAAGCATGCCGACCTCCCTCGGTACCAGCGGACTACTATTTTGCCCCGCATTCCCGGCTTGGGGAAGTGCTAGGCACCGTGAAGACTTCCGATCTGCTCCAAGGCTTCCGGGGAGTGAGGTTCCGGCCGGATCGGGGATGAGGATCGAGCGTGGAGCCCGCACCCTCCCGTGGTGGTGGTCCCGGCGGGCCTGTGGACGGCAGCGCGGGTCTGATCGCACCGGCGCTCACCTTTCCCGGGGTACAATGCTGCCAACCTGCACACTCGGGGTCTGGCATGCGACACATCCTTGTGACCAATGACGACGGGGTGGATGCGCCGGGGTTGCTGGCCCTGGCTCGGGCGCTGGCCCCTCTCGGCCGCCTGAGCGTCCTGGCGCCGGAAAGGAGCTGGTCGGCCTCAGGGCATGCGAAGACGATGCACCGGCCGCTGCGCGTTCGCGAGAGGCGGCTGGAGGATGGCACGCCGGCGCTGGTCACGGACGGAGCGCCGTCCGACTGCGTGGCGCTGGCCGTTCTGGGCTTGGTCGAAGGGCCCATTGACCTGGTCGTCTCGGGAATCAACCCCGATGCCAACGTCGGCCACGACGTGACCTACAGCGGCACAGTAACGGCCGTAATGGAGGCTGCCATCGCCGGGGTGGCGGGAATCGCCGTCTCGCTGGACGGCCCCGAGGGCTCCACGGACCGCCTCGACTATGGGCCGGCGGCCCACGTATCCGCGACCATCGCTGCAAAGGTCATGGAGCGCGGGCTTCCCGCAGGCGTCTGCCTGAACCTCAACGTCCCGGATCGGCCTCTCGAGGAGATGCGGGGAGTAGCAGTGACGCGGCAGGGCCTGAGGGTCTACCGGGACGCCCTCGTCCGGCGCGAGGATCCCCGGGGCCGCCCTTACTATTGGATCGGTGGGGGGCGGCCCACTGGCGTGGCGGAGGAGGGGACGGACTTCTGGGCGCTGCGGCAGGGCTTCGTGTCGCTGACCCCTCTCCACCTCGACCTGACGGCCCACGAGCATGTGCAGACGCTGGAGGGATGGAACCTGACGATCTAGACCGCGCACCGCTCTGGTCGAACTCAGGGGCGGCGGTTGTCACCGCCGCCCCTGAGCGTCTGCAACTCGTGGCACAGGAGCCCTGGCAGGTCAACCTTCTCGGCAGCCTGCTAGGGCGCTGGCTGGATGGTGAAGACGCTCCCTGAACCGTGGCCATAGACCTCGGGGAAGTAAAAGGCCCAGGCGCTCGTCGGAAGCACCCGGTACTCACCGGCCAGTGTGGCGTGCAAGAGATACGTGTACTGGTAGGTGCCGGCGGGCAGGTAGTCGGCAAACAGCGCCAGGTGGTCGTCGTGGATCTCGGCCCGGCTGAACCACCACCAGCCCCATCCCCCACGCAAGGGATCGGTTGCCTGGAGCTCTGGGGGCTGGCCGATGGTGGGTGAGGTCTGCAGGCTGGTGTCGATCGGCTCCATTCCGGCCGGGAACGGATCCTCAACCACCACGTAGTACTGCGCCCGGGGGACGATGATGGTCAGGCGGGCCAGGATGGTCTCCCCGACCGTTGCCGAGGTAGCGACAGAGCAGGGCAAGCTGATGCTGCCGCATTCCCCGTCGTAGGCGAAGGTGTCGCGGGTCACGGTCAAGCCGCGCGACACGGGTTCGACCTCCTCGATCGGGCGGTAGACGGTCAGGTGGGCCGTGTAGGCCAGCGTGCCCGGGCCTTCGCCGCGCCGGACGGTCAACTGGTTAGGGACATCTGCGGCGAGCTGGCCGATGGGCACGGTGAGAAGCTGCGATGGCGAGGAGCCGCCTGGCGTCGCGGCCGCCGAGGCCAGAGGCACGCGGTTCAGCTCGACGCTATAGTCGAAGGAGGCCTGCGGCCCCCCGCTGAGGCGCATCCAGTCGGTCAGGGCCAGGAGAGCCCAGGCGGTCTCATGGGTCGAAGCCCAGGAGCCGTCTGGCGAACGGGCAGCCAGCAGCCAACGGACGGCGTCGGGGATGATGGGGTTGCTAGGGTCGAGGGCCAATAGCGTCTGGAGCACGTGGGCCGTCGTGCGAACGGGGCTCCCCATATTCCAGCGGTCGACCACCGCATCCTCCCAATGCGCTCCCGTCGAGGACCGGACCGCAGCCGTGTTGAGATCCGACATGAGCACGGGGATGGTGCTGTTGGTGGGATCAAGCCGCTTGAGGATCAGGGCCAGGAGGGCCTTGCCCCAGGTGCTCAGCCCGTCGCTGAGCTCGGCCATCTGTTGGGTGATCGTCAGGTCGCCGGAGCCTGCCGCAGCCAGGGCGAACAGGACGAACACCTCCCGGTCCAAGGTTGGCTGCTCCGCCGATAGGCGCGGCACCGACAGGCTGGACCGCAGATAGGACACGGCCGACGAAACCATGCCTTCGTCAATGGTCATATCCACTTGCTGGGCGAGTGTCAGCGCGTACAGGACATACGCTGTCAGATAGACATCGCTGGGGCCCGCTGACCACCAGCCCCAGCCACCGTCCGGTTGCTGGCGGCTGGCAAGTGTCTCCAGGCTTGACTGGAGCGTGCGCTGCAGGCGTGCTTCCAGCTCCGTGTCGGCCAGGGAGAGCTCGCGCATCGCCTGGGTGGCGGCTAGGTTGGGCAGGAACCGAGAGACGATCTGCTCGGTGCACAGGTAGGGGTAGTCTTCCAGCGCCTGCAGGGCCGTGTTCATAGCGGATCCGAGCGAAGGGTCCACCATGACCCGTAGCTCACCCTGTGTGGCATCGAACCGGCGCGGCAGGCTGATGGCCTGGACCACTTCCCCGGCTGTCGTGAGGACGCCCGACGTCGCCGCGGTATCCGGCGCGGTGTAGCGAAGCACCGGCAGCACGCCGTCGATGGCGGACCCAACGGTGGGCTTGGAGGCATCTGCAAGGCCCCCACCGGAGGCATGGAAGGTCAGATCCACCCCGGGGACGTCCTGTACCGTCAAGATCCATTCGACCCGTTGCTGGCCGCCAGCGGGGATGGTCACGGTCGTATGACTCGGCTCGGCGATCTCGGCGCCGACGGCCTCGAGCCAGACGTCGACCTGAAGCTCATTGGCCGTGTTGTTGTGTACGATGGCAGCCACCCGAGCGGCGTCGCCCGCCGTGAAGAAGCGCGGGGTGACGGGCCGGACGAACAGCTCCAGGGTGCTGATGGTTTCGGCGGTGGCCTCCCCGACCAGCGTGTCGGTCGTGACGCCACGGGCCTCCATGCGCCAAGTCGTCAAGTTGTCTGGCAGTGTGAGGGTGACCTGGGCCTGGCCGTTAGCGTCGGTGACAACCGAGGGATTCCAATAGGCCGTGTCGGGGAACTCGCTTCGGACTTCGGTGGAGGTCATTGGGCCCTCGGCGCCTCCTCCTCCCCTACCCTCGGGCCCGAGCGAGGGCGCTCCGCCCTCGCCCGCGATGGCGAGCGAGGCGCCGGTCAGCACTCGAAGAGGCTGGAGGGAGTAGAAGGTGTCGAACAGGGGCTGGGTGTTGGGCTGAGCGAGGGCCAGTGCGGCCAGATCGGTCAGGGCGAGGGAGAACTCCGCCTGCACCGGTTGGCCGGCGGCGTCGGTGGCCCGCAATGTGTATGTGACTGAGGAGTCGGGGGAGGCCACGGTCGGATCTGCCGTCAGACTCACCTGCAATCGGTAGGCCTCCGCGCTCACATCCAGCTCAACCGTGCCGGCCGCGATGGCGGCGGGCGCCTCCGCCGAGGCTGGACGGATCAGGACAACGGAGACGTAGGCGTTCGGAGCCAGGCTCTGGTCAATGGGGATCTGGATCAGGGACTGCTCGCCGCCGATCTCGAGGACCTGCTGGGAAAGGACCGAGCTGCGCTCCACCGTGACCAGCGCCTCAACGGGCCCGCTGAACGGGGAGGGGACGAGGATGCTCGCCGTCTGCCCTGGTTCATAGGAGGCCCGGTCCGGGACGAGAGCCAGGCGTTCCGCTGCCGGTTGGGGCCAGACAACCTCGCCAGCACCGGTCGCCCACAACCCGAGTTGGGCGGAGGCTGGCCTGCCCGAGGCGTCGCGGCCAACGGCCCGAACCTGGTATGTTCCAGGAGTCTCGATCGGAAGGGCTACCTGGGCGGCCCCGGCGCTGTCCAGTGTGATGGTTTGGCTACTGACCTGCGTGGCTTGAGACTGCCAGACCAGGATACCCTGTTCGTCCGGCAGCTGCTGCCAGGTCATGCGTTCAAGGATGACCTGCACCTGTCGCCCGGCGACCGGCTCGCCCGCCCAGTCGGTCGCCCGGACCGTTACTGTCGCTTCC
>CAYQUY010000229.1:0-4470 GCA_964420755.1 uncultured Anaerolineaceae bacterium | reverse complement strand
TCCTGTCAGTGCTTGGACGGTAGGTGTGGACGGGCCATCTCCTCGCCGCCGATATCAGGCCTCTCGTCGACCCGCTGGCGAGAATGCAACTGAATAGTCCTTAAGTTGTTTCGTACATGTGCCGTGGGCCAAGTCGACGTCTACTCGTTGACCGGGTCCCGCATTTCGTCAGGGGGACGATCGGGGACGGTTTCGCCGTATTGAACTGCGTAGACCTGCATCCCTCGTGCAGAGAACAGTCGCAGGCGGTCAGTCCATCCGCCATATGGGGGCTACCTCGACAGGCCGGGGACGTTTCCGCGCAGGACGGCCGCCCCCTTCAGCTGACCTCCGTTACAGGTTATGACCTCCCGCCAACCTCACGCGTCACACCGGCAGGCGAGGGGGAGGGGCGACCGTGCGACTTCTGGCGGAGTACGAAGGCTGTCGCGACTTCAGGGCTGCGACCCATTCCTTGTGAGGGGGACATGGGGGCCATCCATTTCGCTCAGGTTGCCTGCGGATCTTCGCCATGCGATCGGATATGTGGCCCTGGCCGTTCCTGAATCCGAGGCAAGGTTTCATCGGCTCCCCCTTGACAACCGATTTCGAGTGCTATACTATATTAGCAATCTAGTAATGTAGGAGGCTAGATGGCAAGTGATGTGACTCTCACCAAGGTGACCCGTAACGGGCAGATCACGCTGCCGGCTTCCGTCCGCCGGGCAACGGGCATCGAGGAGGGGGATCTGGTGGCCGTCACGGTCGACCGCGAGACCATCATCCTGACTCCCAAGAAGCTGGTGGACAAGAGCCAGGCCTACTTCTGGAGCGATGTCTGGCAGCAGGGCGAGCGGGAGGCGAACGAGGACATCGCCGAAGGCCGCGTGAGCGGATTCAGCAATGTTGAGGAGCTCATCAGAGCGCTTGAGGCGGGCGAGGCCTGATGCGCCTGCTGGTCACAGCCCGCTTCCAACGGGCCTATGCCGCACTCTCGGCAAGGGACCAGGAGCAAGTCCAGAGGGCTCTGCGAACCATGGCCGAGGATTTGCGCCACCCGGGGTTGCGTGTGAAGCGCATCCAGGGCACCGAGCGCATCTGGGAAGCGCGGGCCAGCCGATCACTGCGGATCACATTCGAAACAGAGGGAGATGCAATCGTCCTTCGCAACGTGGGCCGCCATGACGATGTCCTGGGGCGCCCGTGAGGGGGAGGCCCTGGCAGTCATCCGAGCATTCCATCGCAAGAGGCTAATGCAACCAAATGGAAGTTAAGTGGCACTGCGGTGCGCCCTGTGTTCGCATCGATCTCCCATGCCCAAGATGTGAAGCGGCGGTTGAATGACTCCATCTCCGTGTTGTCCCGCGCCCTGCAGAGCGCATGCCACACCTGGATCTGGTCTTTGGGCAAGCGCCGGGCCGTCCAGGCCCGGCCGGTTTGCGACAATGCCGGGGCCCATATTGTCCTGGTAGAAAGGACAATGTCATGATATAGTATCCTTGCTGGAAGGACTAGATATTCAAATACCGTCCTTTCGAGAAGGACAAACATGCATGACATGCTCCGTCTGAAGCTTGCCGAGGCAATCTCCGCCCCGGCGCCAGGCCTGACCCAACGTGACGTCCATCTGCCGAAGGTCCCTGGCAAGGCGATGGCCATCATCGGGGTCCGCCGCTGCGGCAAGACGACATACCTTTGGCAATGCCTGGCTGAGAGACTGGCTGTCAATACGCCTCGCGAGGCGCTGCCTCTGCTTGGACTGGAGGATGACCGACTGGCCGGCTTGCAGGTCGCCGACCTGGCGTGGCTCGTCGAAGAGTACTTCCGGGGTTACCCGGCCCTGCGCACTGACCCGCGCGTCACGTTCTTCCTGGATGAGATCCACACGGTTCCCGGTTGGGAGAAGTTCATCCGTCGGCTGATCGACACGGAGAAGGTGAACATCTTCCTCACGGGATCTTCCGCCCGGCTGCTCAGTCGGGAGGTGGCCACAAGCATGCGCGGCCGGGCGCTGGAGGTGCTGATCCACCCGTTCAGCTTCCGCGAGGCTCTCCGGCATGCCGGCGCAGAGCCTGAGGCAGCCTGGAACAAGCTGCCTGCAACCAGCCGCTCGAATCTGGATCACCGTCTTCATCGCTACCTGGAGGTGGGGGGGTTCCCGGAAGCCCAGGGCCTCGATGAGCGAGATCGGACGGCCTTGTTGCGCAGCTATGTGGATGTTGTCGTCCTGCGCGACGTCATCGAGCGCCATAGCGTCTCCAATCCACTCCCCCTGCGCCATATGCAGCGTCATCTTCTAGGCAATCCCGCCGGCCTTTTCAGCGTGCAGAAGTTCTACGACAGCCTTCGCTCGCAGGGACTGGCGGTAGGGAAGGATACGCTCCATGCCTACCTGGGCTTCCTGGAGGATGCCTTCCTCATCCGCACCGTCTCGCTGCATACGGCCTCCGAGCGGCAGCGGATGGTCAATCCACGAAAGGCATATCCTGTCGATCCAGGGCTTATCCCGATCTATGAGCGGTCGGGCCGGCCCAACCTGGGGCATGCTCTGGAAACCGTGGTTCTCCTGGAACTGGAGCGCCGCGGGTACGAAGTCGCCTACATTCGCACCGCCCAGGGATACGAGGTCGACTTCCTGGCCTCGGCGCCTGACCTACCGCCTCTTCTTGTGCAGGTCTCCGAGGATGTTCATGAGCCAGATACCTACGAGCGCGAGGTGCGCGCGCTGGTGGCGGCTGCCGAAGAGCATCCCAGGGCTCAGGCCCTTCTGCTGACGCTCGAATCTACACCTCCACAGCCGGGCCTGCCGGCGCCGCTCGAATGGCGTTGGGCGGGTGATTGGCTTCTCACCGAGACCGAAGGCTTTGTATCCGGGCTGCGAGATGCAGAGTAGTCTCCGGCTGCAGGCAGAACGGACCAACGCGGTCCTGTATTGGTGATGTCCGCGGGGTGGGGGACCCGGGGTAGTAAACCAGCTCCCGGTTGAGCGGCAGGTGCACACGCCCAAGGAATACCTTCCCGGGTTTGTAGGCTGGCAGGTCCTTCCCGGTCAGCGGCAACCCGGACTGCGCCGCCGACACCACCGACGGCATCCAAGAAGCCTTTGAGCCACTCTTGGATCAACTGGACATAGGCGAGGGGCCCACTCACTCCCCCCCGAGCCAACAGCGTTGACGGGTCCCCACCATCCTCCGTGTTGCCTCACGGAGGAATCTTACCGAAGGGTGATCATTGCCTCATCAAGGATTCTTACCGAGGGAGTCTCCACAGCTTAGCAAGATTGTGCTCGATTCGCCTCTGAAGTAGGGCGGGATTGAGGCTTAGAAAGAGTTCCCGGAGCTGCTCTTGGGTGGTCTGCTCCACATGGGTCGAAGCCAACACTCGCTGGTAGGGTGTCTGAGCCGTATCGTACTTCTTTCGCACGTTGCTGCCCAGCCTGGTTTTGCTGACCAGCTTCATGACCGGCTGGAAGAAGTTCACGAACAAGCGCAGATCATCGTAGACAGCCCTTAGCAACGCAAGCGCCTCAAGGCTCTCGTAGCGAGCGTAGCCGATGACCTGGCGGACGACGGTCCAGTTCTTCTGCTCGACATGGGCCTGATCGTTCTTGTTGTAGGGTCGGCAGCGGGTGAAGGTGACGTGCTCCTTGTGGCAGTAATTGTACAGGTGGTGGTTGATGAACTCGCCCCCGCTGTCGCTGTCGATGCCAAGCAGGGGGAAGGGGAGCCTGTGGCGCATCGTCAGGATGCCTTCAAAGGTGGCTTTTTGGCCCCTGTTGGGTAAGGCAATGGGTTCGGTCCAGCGTGTGTCAATATCTACGGCGCACAGGGTATGCAGGTACTCCCCGGCGGTCGTTTCGCCGCAATGGGCAACCAGATCCATCTCAACAAAGCCTGGACGGTGTTCGTTCCAGTCGGCGAAGGTGCGGATGGGGATGGCGTTCTTGAGCAGGCTGCCTGGCTTGGTGGTGCTGCGCGGACCGCGAGCCAGTTTGGTGCGGGCGTGGGCCAGACGTCGGTCGATCGTGGAGGCACTCATCTGCAACAACTTGGATCGGGTCTCCGGTGCAAGGTTGAGTTCGGCATGCCGTTCAAGCGCCGCGACAATATGGGGTAGAAAGGGTTGAAGCCGTTTCCCACACAAATGCCCGGTGGCCTCCCAGACCTGCACCAGCGCCGCCACCACGTCTGGCCCATAGGTCAGGCGGCGCCCCGGCTTGCTGCGGTTTGAGCTCCTGGGTGGACCGTTTCGAAGCAGATGGATGGCGTACTTTCGGTGATATCTCGTTGCCGCCACAAATTCGTTCAGGATCTGGCTCTTGTCATCCTTGCAGGCTTTCAAATACCTTGGTCGGACCGCCTTGAGTAACTCGAGCTTGCCTTGTTTTGTCATTGAGACCTTCCCAAGCTCTGTTGGATGTGCTGGGTCAGATTCTCAATGAGGCAACGAATATCCCCAAAGTTAGATTATTTATGAGGCAAGTCGTCCTCT
>CAYQUY010000228.1:2101-4507 GCA_964420755.1 uncultured Anaerolineaceae bacterium | reverse complement strand
GCGCTACCCGAGCACGGGAGGGGCAAGCATCCCGGCCTTTCTCTTCCGGCCGGCCTCCGCTTCCCCGGCCCGGCCGTGCCCCGCCATCGTCTATCCCCACGGGGGCCCGACCTCCGAATACGCCCTCCAGTGGGACATCCTTGCCCAATGGCTCGTGGCGAAGGGATACGCGCTGCTGGCACCCAACTACCGCGGCAGCACGGGCTATGGCATTGCCCACCAACATGCGCTTCACGGCCAGTGGGGCGTCGTCGACACGGAGGACATGCTGGCTGCCGGCGACTATCTGAGGAGCATGGACTGGATCGACGGCGAGCGAATGGGAATCCTGGGCTTCTCCTATGGGAGCTACCTGGCCCTGCTCGCCCTGGCGCGTGACCCGGCCCCCTCGGCTCGTTTCAAGTGCGGGGTGTGCGTCTATGGCGATTGTGATATCCTCGCCTCGTGGGCCCAGGGGGACCGGATCGGAAGAGAGGATCTCGAACGGCAGATGGAACATCCCTCGAGAAACCGGGCCGGGTACCGTGCCGGGTCTCCCGTCTACGATGTGGCCAAGATCCGCTATCCGCTCCTGATCTTCCATGGCGATCGGGACGAGCGGGTCCATCCGCTCCAGAGCGAGCAGCTGGTCGAGGCTCTCAAGCACCATGACAAGACATTCGAGTATTACGTCTACGAGGGCGAGGGGCACGGGTTCTTGCAGGAAGGGAACTTGCTCCACTTCTATGCCACACTGCAGCGGTTTCTCGACTGGTACCTGATGTGACCGGTGGGATAGGCCCGTGAGCCAGGAGAATGGCTCGAGGGACCTACAAGATGCCTGCCTGTGAGGTAGCCCGGGGGAAAGCCCCTGGCCACCTCACCCGCGGCTCCACTCGTCTGGCAGGAGGCGCATTCATGTTCGTGCTCGACACGAGAGGCTGAGCATGCCGGTGGTCTCCTACGCCGAGCTGAGCCGGAATGCCATTGCCGAGTTGCCTCGGGATATTCCGCTGCTGATCCCCCTCGGCCAACAGGACTATGACTTCGATGCAGCGGCTAGGGCCCTGAAGGCTAAGGCCCTCGTCTCTCTCCCCGCGATTCCCTATGGCTTCCCCCCCCGTGACCGTCACCTGCTAGGGACCCTGCCCGTTGGGGAAGGTCTATTGCGGCGGGTCCTCATCTCGGTCCAGCGGGAGTTGAGGGCGCAGGGTTTCGAGCGCATCTTCTTCCTGGACGCTCACGGCGTTGGCCGGAGGCTCTCGGATGAGCGCCTCCGTTTCCTTGCGGCCAGGAGTAGGGCCGCTCCAGACTTTCAATGGCCCGAGGACCTCGCCCGCCGCGTGGTCGTCGTCAGCACAGGCCACATCGAGCAACACGGCCTTCATCTACCCGTTGGCACCGACGCGCTGATCGCGGAGGCGATTGCCGCGGGCATCGCCTCCGCTGCCCCACTCGACGTCTTGTGTCTGCCGACGTGGCCCTATGGTGTCAGCACCCACACCCGGGAGTTCCCCGCCACCCTCAACCTGGGGGGCCGCCTTTTTGAGGACTTCTTCCTGGCGATCACGCGGCGGCTGGTAGAGTTGGGCGCCCGCATGATCTACTTCTCCAACGCCCACGGCGGCAACCACTCCTTCCTGGTCAACGTTGTCAAGTCCGCCGGCGAACGCTGGCCGTCGGTCTTCACCGCCACGGAGTTCCTCCACACGACCGGCCCGGCCCTGGAGCGCTATCGTGAGAGCCCCCGGGGCGGCATGGGCCACGGTGGCGAGCTGGAGACAAGCTACATGCTCCACCTCCGCCCCGAACTTGTAGACATGAGCCGCGCCACGACGGAGACCGCCTTCATCTCCACGCCGAACTACTACATGGACTGGATCGAAGGCGGCCGCCTGATCGCCAACCCGCCATGGGGTGACGACACGCGCAGCGGCATCTACGGCGACGCGACCCTAGCCACGGCCGAGAAGGGCCGGCTGTGGCTGGAGGCAGCCGTCAAGGAAAGGCTGGAGAGCATCGCCGAGATTCGAGAGCAGCACGAGCGGCGCACCGCCCGACGACAGGCCTCCTGCTCGGGAGGATAGGCGGGTTTCGCCCTGTTGACAGAAGCGGCCAAAGGTGTCAGACTCACCTTCAGCACGGGCAGGGAAAGGGGCCCGGGACCAGCGGTCGGACAGGCCAGAGGAGGTCGTTGGATTTTGCCGGAGAGCACCTCGCCCGACGATGGCCACCCTCATTTGATCAAGTCAACAGGCATCCAGACTCATGCGTGCGTTACGCCGTGTGAGGCCTTGCCATCCCCGTGCGCCCACCTATCGTTCGCCCCGTCCGTGTGTGCTCCCTTCCGCCCTTCCTGGACCAGACTGAGAGGAGAAACGCCATGAGAGGCAGACTTTGTGCTTGGCTTGTCCCCGCGCTCGTCGT
>CAYQUY010000228.1:0-2001 GCA_964420755.1 uncultured Anaerolineaceae bacterium | reverse complement strand
ATCGACTTCGCCGGGAACTACCACCCCGAGCTGGCAGAGAGTTGGACGGTCTCGGATGATGGGCTCACCTGGACGTTCACGTTGCGGGACGGGGTGATGTTCTCCGACGGAACGCCGCTGACGGCCGAGGATGTAGCCTTCACCCTTCTGGCCTACCGCGACTGGGCTGACTTCGGCTATCAGAGCGGCTACACCACCCACATCGCCGACGCCCAGGCCACCGATCCTCGCACGATGGTCTTGACTCTGGATGCGCCCATCGGAAACCTGGAGAGCCAGCTGCTTTTCTGCTACATCCTCCCCAAGCACATCTGGGAGCCCTACGCCGGAGACGTGGAGGCGGCCGTCAACTTCGAGAACGCCGAGATGATCGGCAGCGGCCCATTCCGTCTCGTGGACTTCAGGCAGGGGGAGTACTACCGCTTGGCCGCCAACAAGGACCATTACCTGTTCCCGCCGGTTGTTGATGAGGTCATCGTCCAGACTTACTCCAACCAGGATGCCCTGGTGCAGGCCCTGCGGGCCGGTGAAGTGGACATGATCACGGAGATGCCCAACACCGTCTTCGCCTCCCTGCAAGAGGATGCCAATATCACCGCGGTCCATGGCGCACAGCGGTCGCTCCGCGACTACATCTTCAACGTCATCGCCCCGGCGGACTGCCCTGTCGAGGACGGTGGCATCTGCTCCGGGCATCCGGCGCTGCGTGACCCGGTGGTTCGCCAGGCGATGGCCCATGCTGTGGACAAGCAGCAGATCATTGATGTGGCCCTGCTCGGACTCGGCACCCCCGGCATTGGCCTGGTCCCGCAAGCTTGTGGGGATTGGTTTGCCAGTGAGTTGCTTGCCGAGGACTACGATTTCGACATCGCCGAAGCGAATCGGATGCTGGATGGGGCGGGCTATCTCGATACGAATGGCGACGGAATCCGCGAGTGCCCGGCGGGCATGGACTGCGGTGGCCGACAGCTGGATATCGTGATGCAGATCCCCTCGGATATCGACAGCGGGCCACGCGAGGCGGACCTCCTGGCCGGCTGGTGGTCCCAGATCGGGATTCGCATGACGCCCCAGGTGCTCGAGCCCGACACCGTCACCGCCAACTGCTGCCCGGCCTTCGACTTCGACATGCTGCTCTGGGGGTGGGGCCCCGACCCGGACCCATCCTTCATCCTGAGCGTCCTGACTAGTGCCGAGATCCCCACCGGCATGAGCGAGACCGGCTACCACAATCCGGAGTATGATCGCCTCTTCGACGAACAGGGGGTCGAGCTGGACCACGCTCGTCGGGTGGAGATGGTCCACGAGATGCAGCGCATGATGCTCGAGGACCTGCCCTACATCATCCCCTACTACGATGAGAACGTGCAGGCCTTCCGCAACGATCGCTTCAGCGGTTGGCCTGTTCCGGCGGAGGGCTCAGGCGACATCCTCTACCTGCAGGATCCGCTCTCTCTGACGGCCGTCCGGCCTGTTCAGTGACTGCATAGTCGGCAGCAACGTGGGGGCGGTCGGTGTCTGAGACGCATCTGCCCGACCGCCCCCGACCTCCAATGGCACCATGGAGCGACGCGACTACCTCATCAAGAAGACGGCCTGGTCGTTATTGACCGTCGTCTTCGTTCTGATCCTGAACTTCTTTCTCTTCCGCATCCTGCCCGGGGACCCGACGACGTCCATCGCTAAGGATCCGCGTCTGACGGCGGAGACCCGCCAGGCACTCCAGGAGCGATTCGGCCTCGATCGCCCCCTGATCCTCAATCTGGAGGGGGGGAACCCCTTCGACAGCCAGTTCTTTCGCTACTTGGGCAATCTGGCCCGTGGCGACCTCGGGATCTCCTTCAACTTCAATCGTCCGGTGTCCGAGCTGCTGCTGGAGCGGCTGGGGAACACGGTAATCCTGATCCTGGGCGGGCAGATCCTTGCCATCGTCCTGGGAGTCGCCCTCGGGCTCTTGGCCGCGTGGAAAAACAAAACCTCCTTCGATCTGGCAGCCATCAC
>CAYQUY010000227.1:0-4526 GCA_964420755.1 uncultured Anaerolineaceae bacterium | reverse complement strand
GGGGGCGGGGGAGGGGGCGTGGCGCGGCGCCTGGTGTATAATCTTCGGCGACAGTCCCACAGCCCTCGCGCAGGTGAGTGCATGGCCAAGAAGATCCGAGTGCTGATCGCCAAGCCGGGTCTGGATGGGCATGATCGCGGGGCGAAGGTGATCGCCCGGGCCCTGCGAGACGCTGGCATGGAGGTGGTCTACACAGGTCTTCGGCAGACGCCGGAGATGATCGCCGAAGCTGCCTTGCACGAGGACGTGGACGTAGTGGGGCTTTCGATCCTCTCCGGCGCGCACATGGCCCTGGTGCCGCGTGTGCTGGAGCTGCTGCGCCAGCAGGGGCAGGGCCAGGTGCCGGTTCTGATCGGCGGCATCATCCCCGACGAAGACATCCCCGCGCTCCGCCAAATGGGCGTCGAGGCGGTCTTTGGGCCCGGGACCAGCACTCCCCTCGTCATCGAGGTCGCCCGAAGGGCAGCCGCCGCTGCCCAGGCTGGCAAGTGAGGCTCGGCACGCGATGGACCGGGAAGATCGCGTCCTAGCGGGGGACCGGCTGGCCCTGGCCCGCCTCTTGACCCAGATCGAGAACGAAACCCCCGGGGGGATTGAGACTCTGGCCAGGCTCTATCCCCACACAGGACGGGCGCATCTTGTGGGCATCACCGGTGCTTCTGGCACCGGCAAGTCCACGCTTGTCAACCAGCTCGCATTGTCTCTGCGCAAGCCTGCCGAAACCGGGAAACCCGCGCCCGAGGTAGCCATCGTCGCCGTCGATCCCACTAGCCCCTTCACCGGCGGCGCAATCCTGGGAGATCGCATCCGGATGCGGGATCTGGCTGGCGATCCGGGGGTGTTCATCCGGAGCATGGCCACCCGCGGGGCCCTGGGGGGGCTGGCTCGAACGACCGCCGCGGTCGTCGATGCACTGGACGCCGCCGGCTTTAGGCTGATCTTCATTGAAACGGTCGGCGCGGGCCAGACGGAAGTCGACATCGCCAGAACCGCGCACACCAGCGTCGTGGTCGACGCTCCGGGGCTGGGCGATGAGGTCCAGGCGATCAAGGCGGGCATCCTGGAGATCGCCGATGTCCTGGTTGTAAACAAGTCGGATCTGCCCGGGGCCGAGCACACCCTGGGGGTTCTGCGTGCCACGGTTGACATGGCCCGCTCGAGGCTCGAGGAAAGCGATGGCCCCCAGCCGTCAGCCTGGGTTCCGCCGGTGCTGCCGACCGTTGCCACCCAGGGACAGGGAATCTCCGAGCTGTGCGGGGCACTGGCCAGGCACAGGTCTTACCTCGAAGAAACGGGCCTGCTGAACCGGCGGCAGCGGGAGAGGGTCCGGGCGGAGATGGAAGCGCTGCTGCGGGAGAGCCTGATGGATCGCTGGCTGCGGTCCTTGCCAGATGGTCGGTTCGAGGCGGCGCTGGAGGAGGTGCTGGCGCGACGCATTGCGCCGCGCCAGGCGGTCGCTTCGCTGATCGAGAAGGAGGCGAACGGGCGCCCGGGACCCGGCGGCCTTTAGGGAATCCCGAATCGGGGTCTGCCCCTGGGCGTGTTCGCAGAGGAGGCGGATGCAGCCCGGTCCTGGGAGTGGTGCCAGAGAAGGAAGCAGGCTAGTGCAAGCCAGAGTGCCGATGGGCGCAATCCCTGGGACGGGGAAGGTGGAGCAGCATGAGCGGAGCCAGGAAGGGGAGGACCACGGGTGGGATCTTTGGCTATGGGGGGATCAAGCTCTTCGCGGGATCGGCTTGCCAGGAGCTGGCGCAGGAGATCGCGGACTACCTCTCTCTGCCGCTCGAACCCTACGACCTCGTCGAGTTTCCGAACGAGAATCTGTTCGTGCGCCTGCGGGGTAGCGTTCGCGGTCAGGATGTGTACCTGATCCAGGGGATGTCCCCTCCCGTCCACCGTAACCTGATGGAACTCCTCATCATGGTTGACTGCTTCAAACGGGATTCGGCGGGGCGCATCACGGTGGTCATGCCCTACATGGCCTACGCCCGATCGGACAAGAAGGACCAGCCCCGGGTGCCGATCACTGCCCGGCTGGTGGCCGACATGATCGAGGTCGCCGGCACCGATCGCTATGTCACGATCGACCTGCATGCCGGCCAGATCCAGGGCTTCTTCTCCATCCCTGGTGATGTCCTGACGGCCTTTCACCTGCTCAGCGACTACTTCATGACGCTCGACCTCGGTGACGCGGTCGTGGCCACGGCGGATCTGGGATTCGCCAAGAAGGGGCGGAACTTCGCCGCCAAGCTGGGGACGCCTCTAGCCTTTGTCGAGAAGCGGCGCAAAGAGGACGACCCCAGGGCCAGGGCCACGACGGTGATCGGCGAGACCGAAGGGAAGAACGTTGTGTTGGTGGACGACGAGGTGCTGACGGGCGGCTCGATGACTGAGGCTGTTGAGATTCTGCGCGAACACGGTGCCAGTGACATCTACCTCTCCTTCACGCACGGCCTGCTGGTGCCTCCGGCTACGGAGCGGCTGGCAAACCTAGGGCTGAAGCAGATTGTGACGACGAACACGGTCTGCATCCCGCCCGAGAAGCGCTTGCCCAACATGAAAATCCTGTCGGTAGCCCCGCTCCTGGCAGAGGTGATCCTGCGAGCACACGAGGGCCGCTCCGTGGGGGAGCTCTTCAACGAGTAGACGACGGACCGCCGACGACGGACGACGAGGCGTTTCTCGTCGTCCGTCGTCTGTCGTCCGCGGTCCCCTGTCGCGCCCCGAAGGTCAGTGGTTGGCCCCCTTCCTCATTTCGGCGACAAACCATTCCCACGGACCGGTATCCAGCCCGGCTTTCAGGCGACGGCAGTAGTCCCGTGCGATCTCGGCCTGCTGTTCGACGCCGAAGTCGCCGAGAGTCTTGTTCCTTTCACGGGCCTTGAGCAGCCCATACTCTCCGCCGTAGGCGTAGGCCTTGGCGCCCAACCGCATCAACTCCCAGGCCGAGTGGAGGATGTAGCCAGGACCGGAGTTCTGGTATTGCCAGACATGGGTCGCCTCATGGACGAACCAGTCGAAGTCACTGGATGTGGCAGGCGCGCCATCAGGCGCCGGAGGCCGGAGCTGCCGAGGGAAGAAGATGATGTTGCCCAGCGTCACCGCGTTATCACCCGTCGGCGGCGGCCGGCGCAGCAGCCAGGCCACCAGGCGATTGAGGGTGTTCGTCCAGGTGGCCGCTTCGTAGAGGCTGATGCGCTCGTAGACAATCGAGGCGCCGAAGACGCGCTCGAGCTCTCCGCGCTCAGTAGCGGTCAGGCGACGTTTCATCGAGCGAGACTCACTGGGGCGGACGGCGGTGGCCAGACCACGGCCCGCGATCCGTCCTCCACCGTCGGCCTATAGCCCATGAATGGCGAGCACGTTCTCGAGGACGCCCGTGATGCTGGGCTCCGGGTCGGGAGCCGGCCCGAGGCTTTCGGGCGGGGCGGGCTGTCCCGCCGTGGCGTGCAGGACACAGAGCACGCCCTCACACAAGACTTCGGGGTCGTATCCGCCCTCCAGAACGTAGACGATCCTGCCCTGACAATGCTGCTGGGCAATTCCCGCCAGGCACTTGGCCAGCGCGTAGTAGCCATCCGCCGATAGCTGAAGATGGGCGAGAGGATCACGCCAATGGGCGTCGAATCCGGAGGACGCCAGCAAGATGTCCGGCTTGAAGCGCTCGGCCAGGGGGAGGATGACCTGCTGGCTGATCTGGGCGAACGCCTGGTCGCCCGCGCCGGCCGGGAGGGGGAGATTCACGATCTCGGCGTGCCCCGGGCCAAGACCCGAGTCCGAGAGCAGACCCGTGCCGGGGTAGATGCCGCCCTGGTGAGTCGATAGGTACAGCACATCAGGATCCTCTTCCAGTGCCGCCTGGGTGCCGTTGCCGTGGTGGACATCAAAGTCCACGATCATGATGCGCTTGGCTCCAAGCGCCTGTGCTCTCCGCACTGCCAGGGCGAGGTTGTTCAGCAGGCAAAAGCCCATGGCCCGGGTTGGGGTGGCGTGGTGGCCGGGCGGCCGGACGAGGCACAGGCCAGCCATGGCCCTGCCGGCGACAACCGCTTCGGTCACCCGAAGCGTGGCGCCCGCGGCGCGCAGGGCGGCCTCATAGGACCCGGGCGTGACATAGGTGGGGGCGGGGTCGATGTAGCCTGGGCCCTCGGCCACGGCTTGTTTCAGAGCTTCCAGGTACGCTGGAGGATGGATCGGTGCGAGATCCTCCGGGCTTGCTTCGATGGCATCTATCTCGAGCAGCCGATCCGAGAAGGGCACTTGTCGCAACCGGTCGAAGTGGCGGAAGCGGCCGACGTTCTCCGGATGACTGTCCAGGTTGTGTTCGGGGGAGGCGACAATGGTGAAGGCGACCTTCTCTTCGGGCATAGTCATCCTCACGAGTCTCCTGAGTCCTGCAAGGGCCTGCGAGCAGGGATGCAGAGGCCCTTACGCACGATGTCATCCATTCAAGGGGGCCGATGCGTCCTCGCCCTAGACTGTACTGTTTCGCAAAGGTGTACACAGTGATCGAGGGTCATGTGCTG
>CAYQUY010000226.1:0-4530 GCA_964420755.1 uncultured Anaerolineaceae bacterium | reverse complement strand
CGCGTTCGAGCTCGCCGGCCTTCAGCGGACCCTCCGTGTCTTCCACGTAGAATCCCTCAGGCGGGATGATCAAGCTTCCGCCCGCCTTCCGCAGCTGGGTGGCAATTCGCGGCGCAGCATATCCGCCGGTCTTCACCAGGAACCGTACCCCTGCTGAGCCGAGCTCGTCGGCCTTGAGCCGGGTGTCGAACGCGGCCACTTTGGCCCCTTTGAGGAACCTTGGCGGAATACGCTTCAGCACGCCTGCGACCGCCTCTGTTGGACGAAACCCTCGGGTTGGCGACCCGACGACGAGAAGATCGAAGTCTGTCAGCTGCTCGGGCGCGACGTCGCTGGCCCGGAGAATCTCAGCGCCCACCCGCGAGGCGAGCGCGTCTGAAATGGCCCGGGCAATCTTCTCCGTGTTGCCAAAGACGGAATCGTAGATCACCAACGCTTTCATTGGACTACGCTCTCTCGGATTCCGGCCAGGTGGGGTTGAACCAGCCTCTTGGGCCCAATGGCCAGGGCTTGACGAGCACAACCCCTATTGTACGAGCATCTGGACCGCCAGCAAGCGCGCGTTCCCGCTGGCTGCGTGGTCCGCGGGCTGCGAGCGGCGGCGCAGGGATCAACTCCAGCGAGAGGGTACATCGCAATGGGATCTCCAAGCGGTCACTCGGGTAGCTATCACCGGGCGATGGGGCAGGAGCCTCTGTCCCCAGATGGGAGATTGACCTCATGACCATTTGGGTGAATGCTTCGTCACCAAGAGCTCCCTCTGCGGCCGCGATACAGGATTGTCACGATGAGTTAGGGGGATAGTGACCATACTCAACGGCAGCGTCGACCATGGCCAGGATGTTCTCGGGCGGGACTTCGTCCATAACGGTGTGGACGGAGGCGAGCAGGTAGCCGCCGCCCGGACCGAGCACGTCGATCACGCGCCGTACCTCCTGGCGAACCTGCTCGGGGGTGCCGTAGGGCAGGACACGATGTGTATCCACCGCGCCGCAGAAGACCAGATTACGCCCATAGCGCCTCTTCAGCTCTACCAGATTCGCCATTCTCCCGGCGGATGTCTGGATGGGGTTGAGGACATCGACGCCGATCTCGACGAAGTCATCGAGCAGGTCGAAGACGTCGCCATCGGTATGGAAGAAGACCTTTGCACGGGTGCGCTCTTTGATGAAGGAGATGTAGTCGGCGTGGATGGGCTTGAGCACCTGGCGGTACATGCGCGGTGAAATGAGCAACCGGTCCTCGGAGCCCAGATCGTCGCCGATCTTGATCATATCCACATTCTCCCCCAGCTCGTGCAGGAAATGCCGCATCAGTTGTTGGCACAGCCCGGCGATCTTGATCAGCAGAGCCTGGGCGAAGTCAGTGTGCAGCGCCAGGTTAAGGAGGAACTTGTCCATGCCCTGCATGGCGAAAGCCCTTTCCAGCGGGAAGAGCAACCAGGGGGTTGCGATAATGGCAAAGCGATCCTCTTCGGCAAGCCGGCGGGCTTGTTGGCGGACATGGGCGACGCGGGAGGGGTCGTCCATATCGGGCCAGGGGTAACGCTCGATCTCGTCCAAGGTGCTAGCCTCAGACAGGGGATGGACGCCGGGATACCAGAGGCCCGGCTCGACCTCGATCTGACCACTGCCCCAATCGTCGATGAAAGGCGTGTGTGGCGGGCGGCTCTGGTTACGGGCATAGACTTGTCCCGGGAATCGGTCCAAGACGCCACGGGCATCGCCGTGCAGGCGCTCCAGCACAGTCTCATCCAGAGCGGCCGAGCCGAGCTCGGGCCAGTCATAGATGTAGTTGTCGGCGGTTTGGATGGCGAGCAGGGCTTTGAGCCGCCGATAGGGCCGCATCTTCAGGGTTGTGGTGTTGCTGGTGCCCATGATGATCGGGACACGATCGGGCTCTTCATGGTTGAGCGCCATCAAGACGCGCTGGCGAGGGGTGAGAGGCATAGGACTCCGGTCTCCAACGAGAGAGGCGGGATGACTTCAGATCAAACAGGGATAGTCGTGCAACGCGCCGTGCGGCCCGAGGAGGGTATCACATTCTCATCACCCTCGGGAGTATCTTCGCACCCCCGATCATCCACGACAATGGGATCACGCACCGGAAGTCGGCCAGGCTCTTGCCGAGGGTTCGGTAGTAGGCGTCCATCTTTTCTTCCATCTCTGCCAGATCGGTGTTGGCGATCTTCTCCAACGTGTCGTATCCGCCTCCGCAGAGATGCTTCACAGTCTTGCCACGCGCATACGCCAGACGCGAGATGTCCGCCCGGTGCACGAGGGCGACGACAGAACCTGCGGGGATGTCCGTCGCCTGTGCCAGCTGGGCCCTTCCTGCTTCTCTCCGGCCGACCTCGAGGAGATCCAGATTCGATCCGATCTTCTGTTTCCTCAGGGCCTCCAGATGCCGGAGACCCACTTCACTATCCGGGTCAATGAACTCGCGGATGGGAGCCTTGAAAGGTAGCACCCAGCGCAAGAGGTAGTTGACGGTCTGGATCAGCGGGTCAAAACCGAAGTCGGTTTCCTGAAGGAAAGCGACGCATTCCTCTCGGGTCGCGACCCGGTGCACAAGGTCCGAGTAGGTCCCGATCCGGCGCGCTTCCAAGCTCTCGAAGTGAGCGGCTATGCTGTCGACGTACCCCGTCATGCGGCCACGGTCCTGCAAATAGCCTCGCCGTATCTTCTTGGCGTACCCCTGGGCTTGCTTCATGGTGTGGTTGTAATGCTCCTGCACGAAGTCGTACGCAAGCACGCTCAGGAGCTTCCTGATCAAGTCCTCATAGCTCCAGAGAGTCTGCTTCTTGACACGATCCCAGTCGATTCTCACTCGCTTTTGCCCCTTGCCTACAATATGGCCGCCGATCGGTTCACTGCTCTCTGAACAGGGCGCACCCGGCATCCTTCGGGGATGGCGCGGGACGCTCCAAGCCAAGCGGAGGAGGCCGCAAGAAGAAGCCAGACCCACGCATTGCCTATCAAGGTGAAGGCCTTACACGGCTCGAGGCCCGTGCCACTTCTCTCGAATCGGCCTCATGCCGGGCTTGGGCCAGTTCTCCCAGACCGTATGAAGCACATGCTCGACCTTGAGCTCGAAGAGAACCTCGGTCTCGCGCGGTTGACGGTGGTCGCTGGCCACCACGGCTTCTCTCAACTCGGGATCATCCACCCTCGTGACACGACCTGTGCAATAGAACTCCTCATCCCCCTGCTCAGGAGGGAACGTATGCAGGGCGTATCGGCCATCTCGGAGGAGATCAGACAGCTTGGGGGATTCGGCTTCGATGAAGACACAGAGGTGCCCATTGGCAATGGCAGGGCATGCGGGGTGGAGGCGCGGCCCGCCATCCTTGCGGACCGTGGCGAGGAATGCATAGCCCACCCTGTATTGGCAGAGCAGCCGCTTCCCGACGGCCGCCAGCTCTGGAGCCGCCACAGTGAACTCCGCCCATGTGACCATACTCGAACCTCCGCGATGTCATGCATCGGACGATCCCGAGAAGCGCCGCCGCTCATCCTCCTACGAAGCGAAGCTCTGCCCAACCGGAGTTCATTGCCCGGTATCGCCCGTGGGTCGTCGGGCAGCCATCTGCTGATCCTTACAATCGCCTACCAAATCCCCCTCTGCGATCCAGCTGCGTCGTATCATTGGCATTGACCGGGCCTCAAGTGGGGATATCCGGCCTCAGGTTACGAGGTTTGTATGGACGGCTCGCTATGCCGCATAGGCGTGTTCTATGACGGGACCTACCTCGCGTGTGCTCGGAGACACTTTTGCCATGAGCGCAAGCTGGGCTGGCTCGCATTCCGTCCCTTCCATGCCCTCATTGAGACGTTCGCCGGAGAGTGGGAGCCTGGATTCTCCAGCCACCGCATTGTGTGCGCCAGCTGGCATCAAGGACTATTCTCCGCCAACCAGGCTGACGAGAGACAACTCTACAACGATCGGAACCTGCATCACGATCTGATTCACGCAGGCGTCGACCCCAAGTTCATCCCGATGTCCCAGTCGGAGCACGAGAAGGGTGTCGATGTCGCCCTCGCCATCGACGCGCTGCAGTCTGCCCTCGCCCACACCATCGACCTGGCCGTCCTCGTCACTGGTGACGGTGACTTCGTCCCTCTGACTCGGGCACTAATGAAACAGGGTGTCCGAGTAGCAATCATGTACTTCCGATATGAGACCGAGGGTGGCAAGGGCTTCGCCAATGAACGTCTGCTGGCCGCAGCCAACTACCGCCTCGATGTGAACCAACTCGAAGTCGACGGACGCCACCAGGGGGACTTTCGAGGGCTCTTCAACAACGGCCAGAAGACGCCCCAGAGCGGTACCCCACCAGAGAAGTGAAGGCATCAAGCTCGTCATTGCCTGGATTTCTCCCGACATGTTTTGGCATATCGGATTGCCTCTGTCGAGCCCTCACCGGCCTGCCTCGTGCAGCGACTAGCGTCCGTGGATCCTCTCGCTTGATGCGGTCCTGCTACCCAGAGCCCACTCGGCGGCAGGATCCGGAGGCCGCTAGTCCTCCAT
>CAYQUY010000225.1:0-4537 GCA_964420755.1 uncultured Anaerolineaceae bacterium | reverse complement strand
GTAGCCCAAGAGGTAGCCCAGGAGGCTCATGTGGCTGGCATCACCCGGCAGATGACCTTGCCCATCACCGGGATGACCTGCGCCAACTGCGTGGCGACCATCGAGCGCAACCTGAAGAAGCTCGACGGCGTCAGCGTGGCGGCAGTCAACCTCGCCTCCGAGCGGGCCAACGTCGAGTTTGACCCGACGCGCGTAGGTCAGGAGGCGATCATCGCCCGTATCCGTCGGGCGGGCTACGATGTTGCTCTGGGCGAGGCGGATCTGCTCCTGCGGCGCCTGTCGGACAGTAACGACGCCCGCCGGTTGGAGCAGGCCCTCCGGGCGACGGCGGGAGTCGTCGAGGCTGACGTGAACCTGGCGACCGAGCGGGCGCGCATCCGCTACATCCCGACGGTCGTCAGTCAGTCGGAACTGAGGCACGCGGTCAAGGCCGCCGGGTTTGAAGCTGTTGAATCGACCGGTCAGTTCGAGGACGCGGAGCGGCAGGCGCGGGAGCGCGAGATCGGGCGGCAGAGGCATCTGCTGCGGGTCGGGCTGGCCCTGACGATCCCGCTCTTCCTGATGTCGATGGGCCGGGACCTCGGGCTTGTCGCCCATGCCGTGGGCCATGCCGCCTGGTACAACTGGGTCCTGTTCGCCCTGGCGACACCGGTCCAGTTCTACGTCGGCTGGCAATACTACGTCGGCGCGTACAAGGCACTTCGCAGCCGATCGGCGAATATGGACGTCCTGATCGCCATGGGATCGTCGGCGGCCTACGCCTACTCGCTGCCCGTCCTCTTTGACTGGCTCCCCGGCCACCTGTACTTTGAGACCGCCGCCGTCATCATCACCCTGATCGCCCTGGGGAAGTACCTCGAAGCCGGGGCCAAGGGCCGGACGAGCGAGGCCATCAAGAAGCTGCTCAGCCTGCAGGCCAAGATGGCCAGGGTTGTGCGCCAGGGGCAGGAGGTCGATGTCCCGATCGACCAGGTGCTCGTCGGGGACCTGGTCGTCGTCCGCCCCGGCGAGAAGATCCCGGTCGATGGCATCGTCGTGGAAGGCCGGTCATCCGTGGACCAGTCCATGTTGACCGGCGAGTCGATGCCGGTGGAGAAGAAGCCGGGGGACGAGGTCATCGGGGCCACGCTCAACAAGCTCGGCATGATCAAGTTCGAGGCGCTGCGGGTGGGCAAGGAGACGGCGCTGGCCCAAATCGTGCGCCTGGTCCAGGAAGCTCAGGGCAGCAAGGCGCCGATCCAGCGGCTGGCGGATCAAGTCTCGGCGGTCTTCGTCCCGGGCGTCATCACCGTCGCGATGCTGACCTTCCTGGGCTGGTATTTCCTAGCACCGCCGCCGGCCGGCGACCAATCCGTCTTCGCTCGGGCGCTCATCAACATGGTGGCCGTCCTGGTCATCGCCTGTCCGTGCGCCATGGGCCTGGCGACGCCGACCGCCGTCATGGTCGGGACCGGGAAGGGAGCCGGCTACGGGATTCTGTTCAAGTCCAGCGAGGCGCTGGAACGCGCCGGCCGGCTGACGACCGTCGTCCTCGACAAGACCGGGACGATCACCCGAGGTCAGCCGGAAGTGACCGACATCTCCCTGAACGAGTGGACGGAGGGGGAAGATCGGCTGCTCGAGCTCGCCGCGGGCGCGGAACGCGGCTCGGAGCATCCCCTGGGTGAGGCCATCGTCGCCGCGGCGGGGTCGCGTGGCCTGGAACCCGTCGCCCCGGATTCGTTCTCGGCCATCGTGGGAAGGGGGGTCGAGGCACAAGTCTCCGGGCGCAGCGTGTTGATCGGGACACCGCTGCTGATGACCGAGAGAGGGATCTCGCTGTCGCCTCTCACTGCCGAGCTCGAGGCGCTTCAACAGCAGGCGAAGACGGCGGTCGTAGCAGCCGTGGAAGGCAGACCGGCCGCGGTATTCGGCATTGCCGACACGGTCAAGGACGGATCCCGAGAAGCCATCGCTGAGCTGCAGCGGCTGGGGCTCCAGGTCGTGATGATCACCGGCGACAACCGCCAGACCGCGGAGGCGGTGGCCCGCAGCGTGGGGATCGCCTCTGGCGACGGACGGGGCCGGGTCCGGGCCGAGGTCCTGCCGGGAGACAAGGCCTCCGAGGTCAAAGCCCTGCAGGCCGAAGGCAAGGTCGTGGCCATGGTCGGCGACGGCATCAACGACGCGCCGGCCCTGGCCCAGGCCGACGTGGGCATTGCCATTGGCACAGGGACGGACGTGGCCATCGCCGCCGCCCCGGTTACGCTGATCAGCGGCGACCTGCGCGGCGTCCCCAGGGCGATCGCCCTCTCGCGCGGGACCCTGCGCACGATCAAGCAGAACCTGTTCTGGGCCTTCATCTACAACATCATCCTGATCCCGGCCGCGGCTCTGGGTTACCTCAACCCGATGCTCGCCGCGGGAGCCATGGCCTTCAGCTCGGTCTTTGTCGTGACCAACAGCCTGCGCCTGCGCGGCTATCGGCTCTAGTGTCTCGTTGCGGAAGCTCGATGGGGGCATGCTTCGCGTTCACCTATTTCCTCGGCCTCACCCCCTCCTCCTTCAAAACATCACTCCTCCCCCGGCTTCACCCTTTCCCGCAGAGCACATCTTGCGAGGGGAGGCCCTCCGCTTTGCTTGGGGTTGCTGCGCGAGGACGGGGTGAGGGTACGAAGTCGTCTTCTGCTGGCGCCAGTGTCGCTGTCTGATATACATCTGAACGCAATTGGACCCCCTTTCCACATCCTAGCCAGATCGCGACGTCTCCGGCGAGACCCCCAAGGCCAGCCGAGAAACCAGCCTTTGTGTCACACTTGTCGGATGCACCCCCGTCGAGTATCCTTGATTTCACCGGATAGGCCGGGGTGATGACCAACGAGACGATGATGAGGCTGGACCGCCGCGGCTTCCTCAAGGCGGGAGCGGTGTCTGCGGCCGCCTTGGCCCTGCCGGGCGGCTGGCCGCTTGGAATCCCGGCAACCTTCCCCGAGGGCGAGAGTCTTGGCCGGGTGACCGAGCCTGAGGTCGACGTGCTCACCCGGCCGAATCCGGACGGCGCCCGCGTGGCGAGGCTGGTCTTCGACGACGTCGTGACGGTCTTGCGCCAGATCGTCGGTCGCGGCGTCTACCCTCACAACCACGTCTGGTTTGAGACGCCCGAGGGTTTCGTCTGGTCCCCCTATCTCCAGCCCGTCCGCAACCAGCCCAGCCCGCTTCTTGAGACCATCCCTGAGGAGGGGATCTGGACCGAGATCGTGGTCCCGTTCGTAGATGGAAGGAGGGCGCCGGATCCGGCCGCCGCGGTCCGCTACCGCCTGTACTACTCGATGGTGCTGAACGTCGACGGCAAGGTGGACGGGGCGGACGGCCATGTGTGGTACCGGGTGCGAGATGAAACGAACGTGGTCATGTATGCTCCAGGCGAGTCCTTCCGGCAGATTCTGCCCGAGGAGGTCAGCCCGATCCATCCCGAGCTCGAGGACAAATCCATCACCGTCAACCTGACCTGGCAAGAGCTCTCGGCCTGGGAGGCAGGGGTCGAGGTGTACTTCGCCCGTGTCTCGTCGGGCTACGCGATCGATGAGGAAGGGCAGCGGCACTGGAACACTCCAGTCGGTCAGAGCTGGACGTGGCGCAAGATGATCTCGTCGCACATGGCCGGCGGCGACCGGGTGTCGGGCTACGACTTGCCCGGCGTCGGCTGGACGATCCTCTTCAGCGGAATCGGCGCCGCCATCCATTCGACCTATTGGCATAACGACTTCGGCACGCCGCGTTCGCGCGGCTGCATCAATGTCCGGCCGGAGGATGCCCAGTGGCTCTTCCGTTGGTCTCTCCCCGTCGTCGACTACCGGCCAGGGGATGTGACCGTCCAGGGATTGACCGGGACGAGGGTGATCGTTAGCGAGTAGTGGGCGGAGGGGCAATGGATCCGCAGGATGTCTCGGTGGGATTGGCAATGCTGGCCGGGTTGGCCTCCTTCCTTTCACCCTGCGTGCTGGCGCTGGTGCCGGCATACGTGGGCTACCTGAGTGGCCGATCGGTGGACGCGAGTGGCGCCGTCGTGCGCAACCGATGGGTCACGTTCTGCCACGGCCTGGCTTTTGTCCTCGGCTTCAGCCTGGTGTTCATCTCCTTGGGCGCAGCGGCCTCCGCTGTGGGGGCAATCCTGTACGACCTGCGCGGGGTCCTGGCCAAGCTCGGCGGCGTGGTTGTCGTGATCTTCGGCTTGCAGACGATGGGCGTGATCCACATCCCGCTTCTGGACATCGACACCCGTCGCCAGGTGCGGCCCAATCCGAGTCTTGGCTACCTGTCTTCCGCTCTGATGGGCATCTTCTTTTCGGCGGGATGGTCGCCGTGCGTGGGGCTGGTTCTGACTGCGGTGCTGGCTCTGGCGATGACCGCCGGCCAGATCCAGCGCGGCCTTGTCCTGCTGGCCGCGTATTCGGCCGGCCTGGCCATCCCTTTCCTCCTGGCGGCGCTGGGGATCGGCCAGGTGGCGGAGTGGATGCAGCGATACCAGAAGGCTGTGAGAGTGGTCTCGGTCGTCACG
>CAYQUY010000224.1:0-4571 GCA_964420755.1 uncultured Anaerolineaceae bacterium | reverse complement strand
GCGTCGCCGATCCGGCCAAAGAGGCCGAACCGACCCAGGATGCTGTTCCCCACGGCGGCGGCATGATAGGCCGGGTCGAGGCGGCCCGGCCCGGAGTCCCCCGCGATCAGATCACACTGACTCTTGCCAGGAATCGGGACATCCTTCCGGCGCGGCTCGCCAGCCGGACGAAGCGGCGGAAGGTCGGGCTGCGGCAGATGTCGCTCGTTCCGCCAGCTCGAGAAGTGTACCCCCACCGCCTCGATGGCCGCCTCGGCTTTGACCGCCCCCACCACCGCCACCGTCATCCCCTGCGGCCCATAGCCACGCTTGTGAAAGGCGGCCAAGTCGGCCGAGGTCAGCGGGCTGACCGTCTCGGGATAGCCGTCATCGGGGATGCTGTAGGGGTGATCCGGGTAGACCAGATCATCGAACGCCATCGAGGCCCGGGCCCCTGTGTCCTGTTCGCGAATCGCGAGGGCCGTAAGCTTCTCGCCCTTGAGCCGGGAGACCTGATCCTCGGGGAAGACCGGATGAACCAGAGCCTCGGCCATGACCTCCAGCAGCAAGCCTAGATCCTCTGCCAGACTCTTGCCATGAAAGGACGTCGTGTGCTTGCCGGAACCGACGCCAAAGCTGGCGCCGACGGACTCGATCTTCTCATAGAGCTCGCGGAAGGACCACCGCTCCGTGCCCCGCGTCAGGGCAGAGGCTGTCAGGTCGGCCAGGCCTGCCTGCTGGGGCGGCTCATCAATCGAGCCCGCCGCGAGGTAGCCGGAGATCACGACCGAGGGGCTGGAGAAGTTCTCCCGCGCCAGGACGACCACCCCGTTGGGTAGCTCCTGCCTTCGGATGGTCTCTGGACCGGGGAGGGAATGAACATCGATCTCAGGCAGCCTCGCCTCCAGCTGCCGCTGCCGGGTGGTCACACGCCTGCGGGAGGGCGTCGCAGCCCGCCTGGCCTTGCGTCGCGCGGTAGTCGCAGGCCGCGCCCGTCGTCTAGTCGCCATGGCCGCCCTCCCCGGTGGGATGGTACACACCGACAACACGGTTTGCCGGCCGGAGCACCTTTCGCGCCACCCTCAAGACATCCTCGGTGCCGACCGCGGCAATCCGATCCAGGTACCCTTCGAACCACGAGTAGTCAGCGAAGATCTCGCTATACCCCAGCCAGAAGGCTTGGTTGGTGATGCTCTCGCTGCCGTAGGCAAATAGGGCCCGCGCCTGCTTGACCGCCTTGGCCAGCTCATCGCCACCAAGCGGGCTATCCAACACCCGGGCGACCTCGGCATCCAGGGCTGCCAGCACTTCCTCGGGCTTCCGGTCGGGCCGCACCGTCGCCCGCAGAGCATAGACATAGGGATCGATGGTAGCTGACAGCTCGCCGCTGACCGATGCCGCCAGCTCCGCCTCAACCAGGGCCCGGTAGAGGCGGGAGGTCTTGTTCGAGATACCCGAGCCGAACAGGTTCAGGCTCGAGGCTCCGGCCAGGACGCTATCCAGAACGGCCAGGGGGAAGAAGTCGGGATCGGCACCGGCGGGAGCATGGTAGGCCACCTCCAGATACGGCGTCTCGCCCGGCCCTTCCACCCTCACGCGCCTCTCGCCGGTTTGAGGCGGTTCGGGGCGCGCAACCGCCTCAGGCGGCGGCTGAGACGGGATTGGCCCGAAGAGCTCCCGGATGCGGGTCAACAAGGGCGTGATGCGGAAATCCCCGGCGACCGCCAGGATAGCATTGTTCGGGGCATAGTATCTGCGGTAGTGGGCGACCAGATCCTCGCGGCGGATGCTGTGCAAGTCGGCCATGTCGCCGATGACTTCGTGATGATAGGGATGCACCCGGAAGGCGGCGGCCTGCACTTCCTCATCCAGCCGGAAGCTCGGCTGGTTCTCCGCCCCTTGGCGTTCGGAGATGATCACGGTCCGCTCCCGGGTGACCTCAGCCGGCTCAAAGAGGCTGTTGGCCATGCGGTCGGCCTCGAGTTGCAGGGCGAGGTCGCTTCGTCCGGCGGGCATGGTCTCGAAGTAGGCTGTCCAGTCGAGCCAGGTCATGGCGTTCCACAGCCCACCGTCGCGCGACATGGCCCGGTCGAGCATGCCCGCCGGGAAGGTCGGTGTCCCCTTGAACTGCATGTGCTCGGTCCAATGGGAGATGCCGGTCGACCCGCTGCCCTCGTTTCGTGAGCCCACCCGGTACCAGATCCAGGTGCTGATGAGCGGGGCGGTGTGAATCTCCTTGAGGCGCACTTCCAACCCATTGCGCAATCGGGTTTGCAGCATCGCGGCATCCCTCCGGCTCATGCTTCCGCCTCCATTGTTGGCGAGCTGTCCGGACCGTAGCCCCGGCCGAAACCGCGGTAGCGAAAGCCAAGCTTGGTCATGGTGGCCGGATCGTAGACGTTGCGGGCATCAATGACCACGGGTTCGTGCATCAGCTTCCGAATCCGCGCCAGGTCGAGCTGGATGAACTCGTTCCACGCCGTGCAGACCACAAGGGCGTCAGATCCCTGGGCCAGGGCATAGGCGTCGCGCACCATCTCGATCTCGGGCGCCGCGGCAGCAGCCCCGGGCATCCCCACCGGGTCGTACGCCCGCACCCGGGCTCCCTCCTTGCACAGATGCCGAGCCAGGTCGAGTGACGGCGCTTCACGGAGATCATCCGTGTTGGGCTTGAACGTCAGGCCTAGTAGGCCGATCGCCTTGCCCTGCAGGTTGCCCAGCAGCCCCCGGAGCTTTTCGAGGAGCAGTCGCCGCCGGTCCTCGTTGATGTCCATCACCGCCTGCAGGAGTTGCGGATGCCGCCCCTGCTCTGCGGCCATGAACGCCAGGGCCTTGACGTCCTTGGGGAAGCACGAGCCGCCGTAGCCGAGCCCGGCTTCGAGGAATTGGGACCCGATTCGGGGGTCGTAGCCCATTCCCGCCGCGACCTCTTTGACGTCCGCCCCCAGCGCCTCGCAGATGTTGGCGATCTCGTTGATGAACGAGACCTTGGTCGCCAGGAAGGCGTTGGAGGCATACTTGATCATCTCCGCTGTCCGCAGGTCCGTCGTCAGGATCGGCGCCCGAAGGGGCAGATGGAGCTGAGCCACCTGGGCCGCCGCGTCCGCGTCGAGCGAACCCAAGACGGTCCGGGCGGGGTTCATGAAATCGGAGATGGCCGAGCCCTCGCGCAGGAACTCGGGGCAGGAGACGACCGAGAACGGGATGGGTTTGGGCTGGTTGGCCCGTATGATGTCGGCGACCCAGTCGCCCGTGCCGACCGGGACCGTCGACTTGTTAACCACGATCAGCGGTGCCACCATCGCCCCGCCGATCGATTCCGCCGCCGCACGGACATACTTCAGATCGGCCTCGCCATCGACGCCCGATGGGGTGCCGACGGCAATGAAGACGAACTCGGCCTTGGCCAGCGCCTCGCCGTAGTCGGTCGTGAAGGCCAGCCGCCCCGCGGTCACATTCCGGGCGATCATCTCTTCCAGGCCTGGTTCATAGATCGGCGGTTCGCCCTTTTTCAGGCGCCCGATCCGTTCGGCGTTGATGTCCACGCCGATGACTCGGTTGCCGAGATCGGCAAAGCAGACGCCGGTCACCAGCCCGACGTAGCCCACTCCCACAACGGTGATGTTCTTCACGACGCCTCCAGGGTTGCGCGTGTCGTCCCGCTATGATACCACGCGCACTCCGTCAGGGCACTCGGGCTTGCCGAACGTCGTCCGTCGACCGCGGTCGTTGTCCCCGGCTGGCCCCCCTCCCCGGACCAAAACCGGATATCAAGGAGTACAATTGTGGTATCCTGGGCCAGTGGGAGGAACGATGCAGATCACTCGGCAGGCAGACTACGCGGTGCGGGCCGTGCTCTATCTGGCGGGTCTCGGGGAAGGCGCCCGCGCGGCGACCGGGCTCATCGCCCGCAAGCAGCAAGTCCCCCCATCCTTCCTCGCCAAAATCATCTCTCAACTCTCCGTTGCCGGCATCCTGCAGACTTCCCGGGGGGCCCGCGGGGGCGTCTCCCTCGCCCGCAGACCGAGCGAGATCTCCCTGCTCGAGGTCGTCGAGGTCATCGACGGTCCGGTTTCGATGAACGCCTGCGTGATTGACCCAGGAATCTGCGATCGCGTGGAGGATTGCCCTGTCCACCAGATCTGGTGCCAGGCGCAGCAAAGGCTGGTCAAAGAGCTCTCCGAGACGACTTTCGCAACGATCCTCGAGCGCCGCCCCGACCGCAGCGTCCAGCAATAGCCCCTGATGCGCCTGAAATGCGCCCTGCTCGCGGCCCAGACTGCCGCGAGCGGTTTGCCGGCCGCGGGGCGTCAGGTGCATCCCAGCCGCTCGTCTTCCGAATCCGAGGTCCTTCTCTCCCTGTCGGCGGGCCGCAACCGAAGGGGGGCTACGGCCGCTTCTCAGCCTGTCCTAGCCGTCGTCGAAAGGGACGGGCACACGTATCCCCAAGATGGGGGGTTGCCTTTCCTTCCGAGTTCTGGCAGATTCTGAATAGGCAGGAGGGGACATGCCCCGTGGCTTCGCAGTTCCTCGTTCTCTCGTCTTCGTGCTTGACACCGGCGAGACCGTCTTCGATTGGGGAGAAGGCAACG
>CAYQUY010000223.1:0-4580 GCA_964420755.1 uncultured Anaerolineaceae bacterium | reverse complement strand
CCTGGATCCGCCTCCCCTCGGCCGCCGCCTGTACGGAGGGTTCGGCGCCATGACAAGGGGAGTGCGCGCTGTGGGGGGCCTCCTGGAGGTGGAGGGGGCGATGCTGTGGACCTACGTCGTCTTGATCCTTGTGTGGCTGGCCATCCGCTAGGAGGCGGCTTTGTACTGGCTCCGTGATCTCGCCTACATCCCTGGCTGGGCCGTCGCCGTCACAGCGGGACTGCTGATCGCGCTTGGCAGCCGGCGGCTTAGCTTAGGGGTTCTGGCCGTGCAGTATCTCGGGGTAGCTTGGCTGGCCGGGCAGGCGCTTCCCCTTCAGATTGCGGCGGCCAAGCTGGTCGCTGGGCTGATGACCTGTGGCATCCTCGCCCTGTCGGTGGCCGCTCTCCACTGGGAGCCTCCCGCTCCGCCAACGGGCGCTGTCCCCCAAGGGCGTGTCTTCCGCTGGATAGCGATCCTGCTGGCGGCCACCGTCGCCCTTGGCCTGGGGCGGACGAACTGGACAGGCTTGCCCGGGGTCTCAGACGCCGCTGCCACCGGTGCCTCGTTCCTGGTAGCGCTAGGTTTGCTCCAGATCGGGATCACAGAGGACACGCTGCGCGTGGGGATCGGACTGCTGACACTGCTTTCCGGCTTCGAGGTCGTCTACAGCGCCATCGAGCCCTCGCTGGCGGTGATTGCCCTCCTAGCGGCCGTTCACCTGGGAATCGCCCTGGTCGTCAGCTATCTGCTGCTCGTGGTACGCGAGCCGACGCCAGAGACCGACGAGGTCCGATGAGCGCGCCCCTGGTTCTGCTCCTGGCGACGGCCGGGCTCTTCGTGATCGCAATCCTGCTTCGCGGGCGTGTGGCGCCCTCCGCAGCATTTGCCGCAATCGGCGCAGCAGCGGCCGGACTGTTCGCCCTGGCAGCCCCGCTGGACCAGGCTCTCTCGATTTTTGGGCTTTCGGTGAAGTTTGGCAGCTCGTGGGTCGTGCTGGGCCGATCCCTCGTTCTGGATAACTCAAACCGGGCGGCCGTTGCCTTTCTGTACCTGGCGGCCGCTTTCTTCTTCTTGGGTGCTTTCGGTGCTCGCCCAGGGCGTTACCTGTTCACGGTGGGAACGCTGTTCGTTGGCGCCACCGCCGGTTCCTTGATGGTCCGGCCGTTTCTCTATGCGGCGATCTTCGTTGAGTTGGCTGCGATGGGGGCGGTGATGCTGTTGGTGTCTCAGGGCTACCCCGCTCGTCGCGGCGCCTTGCGCCTTCTCACCTTCTGTTCGGCGGCCATGATGGTGATCCTCCTCGCCGGGTGGCAGACCGAGGCTCTCGGCGTCGGCACCGGGGCGCCGGACATGGCATTCAGGGCGAGCCTGCTCCTGGGCTTCGGGTTTGCCATCCTGATGGCCGTGCCGCCCTTCCACCACTGGCTGCCGGCCGCCGCTGAGGCCGCGCACCCCTATGCCTTGGCATTCGTCGCCGTCTTCCTGCAAAGCGCAGGTCTCTTCCTGCTGCTCCGATTCCTGGACGTCTACCAGTGGCTGCGCGAGAGCCAGCCGTTCCTCGACGGAATGCGTTTGGTGGGAACCGGGACCGTCTGCTTTGGCGCCGTCTGGGCGATCGCCCAAAGGTCGTTCTCCCGGACTGTGGCCTACGCCTTCGTTACGGATTTCGGGGTGACCCTGGTCTCGGTCGGCACCGGGACGCCCGCCGGTTACCAGTTGGCGCTCGGGCTGGTGGGTGCTCACGCGCTCGGTCTGGCCATTTGCGGGCTAGGGACGGTGATCCTGAGGGGCGAGGCGGGTGCTGACGACACCCTCTCCCTGGCCGGTTCCGCCCACCGTTTCCCGTTGGCGGCTGCGGCTGCCGGCACAGGACTGCTGTCGTTGGCCGGCTTCCCATTGACTGCTGGATTCCCAGGGCGCTGGGCGCTGCTCGCCATCCTGGCCCGCGTGGACGTTCCTTCGGCCGCAGCCATTGCAGGAGCCTCCCTGGCAGTCAGCGCCGCGGCCATTCGCTGGATGGGCACGTTCCTGCAAGAGGGGGCGGATCTCGAGCGGCGCGCCCTGCCGACTGTCGAGGAGATCTTTCTGAGCGGAGGCGTGGGTCTGTGCGTGCTCTTCGGCCTGTTCCCCCAGGTCTTCGCCTGGCTCTTCCAGGCCACCCGCGGCCTGACGAACCTGGTCCCCTAGAATTGCGTCCCTCGCCGTCCCATGCGCGGTGAGCCCCACTCGCCCCGCGGCACAAGCAGGCAACTCGCAGAGGGACCGGGCCTCCCGGCTGCCTCCAGTCGCCATCTAGCGTGAAAGTGGCCCCGAGGGGCCGTATGCTATAATGCCTCATCGCTCTCTGGAGGTCGCGGGATGATGGCCGAAGACAGCGACAAGCGTCTGGAATGGCTTGACGATCAGAGGCGCAAGGATGCGGAGACGATCCAGCGCCTGGAGAAACGGCTCGCTTCCCTGGAGGAGGCGCACGCCAAGCAGGCGCGGCAAGCGCAGGAACTCGCTGGCGACGTAGCGCGCCTGAGCGCCCTGGCGACACGCATCAACCAGTTCGACGAGACCCTGACCAAGCATCGCCAGGAAGTCAGCCGTCAGCTCGAGGCGGCGGAAGAGGCGCGAACCGGCAAGGAGAAGCAGCTGGACCAAGCCCGGAAGCGAGACCAGGCCGAGATCTCAAAGGACGTAGAGACATTGCGGAAGGACCTGGAGGCGCTCGGCGAGGTGCGGGAGGCCTCCGATGCCCTGCGCGAGGAGGGGCTGCGCATCACCCGCTCGTTGGGGGCTCTCTCCACACGCGTGGATGACCTTCAGGCCAAGGCAGAGGAAGAGGGTCGGTGGAGGCTTTCCTTCGAAGAGGGGCGAAAGCAGGACGTCAAGAGGGTTGTCGATCTGCAGAGCGAAGTCTCCGATATGCATGCCCGGCTAGACGGGGTGCGAGGTTCCCTGGATTCCGCCGAAGACCGCTTGCGGCGCCTCGAGGTTCGGTTGGGAGAGGTGGTGGCCGGTGAAAGCGAGCGCCGCGAGGCGCAGTCCCTCTGGATGGAACAACAGAACCTGCGGCTGGTGGACTTTGAGCGTTCGTCGAAGGAGTGGGGCCGCCGCTTCGAAGCCTTCGAGAAGATGGCAGCCGAACTCGACGAGCGCGTCCTGTCCTACGAGGAGACCTACCGGGGCCTCAAGCAGCAGCGGGAGGACCTTGATGTCCTGATGCAGCGGCTGGAGCGGCGCATCACCGAGGTCAGTGAGATGCAGCGCCTGAATGAGGACCGGATCAAGCAGGAGTGGTCGACCTTCCAGGCCGACGACCAGAAGCGCTGGAACACGTACAAGCTCGGGCGGGACGAGCTCTGGCGTGATCATAACCGCCTGCACGAGAAGATCTCGAAGGAGCTCAAGGAGCAGGAGGAGACCCTGGGGGACGCCATCCGAAGCCTCTCGGAGGTGAGCACGAGCGTCCAACAGCGGCTGACTGACCTGCTGGGCCTGGTGCGGGAATGGGCCGCCGAGGTCGAGCAGCGTGCGACCGAGGCTAAGTAGCCACTTCCCGGTGTTTCGAACGGCTCCGGCTTTCGCCTCCCACCAAGCGACAGAATCGCCATGAGAGTTTTTGGGACCGCTGGCCACGTCGACCACGGTAAATCCACACTCGTTCATGCCCTGACCGGAATCAACCCGGATCGGCTGCGGGAAGAGCAGGAACGACAGATGACGATCGACCTGGGCTTCGCCTGGATGAGACTTCCAGGGGGAGAAGAGATCGCCTTCATCGATGTGCCGGGTCATCGGGATTTCATCGACAACATGCTGGCCGGCGTGGGGGGCATCGATGCGGCTATCCTTGTGGTTGCCGCCGATGAAGGGGTAATGCCTCAGACGCGCGAGCACCTCGCCATCCTCGACCTCCTTGAGGTGCCCCAGGCAGTCGTCGCGTTGACGAAAGTGGATCTCGTGGATGATCCTGCCTGGCTCGATCTGGTGAGCGAGGAGGTCCGGGAGGCGCTCCGTCCGACCCGGCTAGCCGGGGCGCCTATCCTCCCCGTTTCCGCCGTGACCGGGAGAGGGCTCGAGGGTCTGATCGCCGCCCTGGGCGAGCTGGCCCGCCTCGCCCCCGCGCGTCTCGACGCGGGCCGGCCCAGGCTCGGCATCGACCGCGCTTTCACGATCGCCGGATTCGGAACGGTCGTGACAGGCACCCTGGTAGATGGCTCGCTGGAGGTGGGGCAGGAGGTCGAAGTCCTTCCTCATGGGCAGAAGGCAAGGATCCGCGGGCTGCAGACGCACAAGACCAAGGTCGATCGCGCCGTCGCCGGAAGCCGCACTGCTGCAAACCTGGTCGGGGTCGAGGTGAGGCAGCTGGAGAGGGGGGACGCCGTCGTGCTCCCTCAAACCTATGGGACAACCCGGTTGGTCGACGCTCGCTTCCGGCATCTGGCGGATTCGCCGGGACCTCTCCGCCACGACCAACGGGCCAAGCTCTTCCTGGGTCCTGCGCAGAGGATTGCCCGCCTGCGGATTCTGGGCGAGGAGTATCTCCCGCCGGGCCGGGAGGGGTGGCTGCAGCTCGTGCTCGACAGACCCGTAGTCGCCGCCCAGGGCGA
>CAYQUY010000222.1:0-4586 GCA_964420755.1 uncultured Anaerolineaceae bacterium | reverse complement strand
CGGCTAGAGTGGGCGGCGGTGGTGCCGGATGAGCCTGGGCCGGGGCAGCCGCCTCGGGCTCGCCGACCGGCGCAGGAGGTTGCGGAGCGGTGTAGGCCGCCGGCGCCTGTGCGACCTCAATCCTGCTGGGCTGATAGGGCGCGTACGGCGGGACTGCCGGGGCCTGTTCCGCTGGTGCCGCGGCTGCAGCCGGCGGAGGCTGAGCGGGCGGGATCGGCCTGCGCGCAGGAGGTGCGGGCGGCAGGACCGCTGGGGCCGGTTGCTCAGGTGCGACGTCCGCGGCCGGAGGCTGGACGGGCGGAATCCGTCTGCGTGCAGATGGCCCGGGCGGCAGGACCGCCGGGGCCAGTTGCTCAGGCGCGACGTCCGCGGCTGGAGGCTGCGCGGGCGGAATCCGTCTGCGTGCGGGTGGTGCCGGAGGCAGGACCGCTGGGGCCAGTTGGGCAGGGAGCTCGGCTGCAGGCGGCGGCTGCGCGGGCGGGATTGGCTTGTGCGCAGGAGGTGCGGGCGGCAGGACCGCCGGGGCCAGTTGCGCAGGGGGCTCGGCTGCAGGCGGCGGCTGCACGGCCGGGATCGGTTTGCGGGCGGAAAGGGCTGGCGGCGGGACCGCCGGGGCCGGTTGCGCAGCCGGTTCCGCCGGAGTCGGAACCGGAGGCATCCCAGGAGCCGTCAGGGGCAATGAGGCAGAGCACGATGGACAGATAGCGAGGTAGCCAGCGCCTTCCAAGAGCGGACATACCTGCATTTGCTTGCCGCAATTGGGACACGCAGGTGGGGTAGGGGTGAGCGGGTGAGTACTTCGGTTGCCCACGAATCACCTACACCGTACTTTGGCGACTGTAACACACATAGGGGAACGGTTCAATGGCCTTTCGGTCAAAGGACAGGTGGAGCCTCTTGGCGACCTTTCGGCTTTGGGCCGGCAAGCACAGAGGTGGGCAGCCTCTCCCGTCGACCGTCGGGAAGGTTGGGGGGCCTGGACGGGGCCTACGCAGCTGAGTTCGGTTGCGTCCGATCCTTTACGGCGATGACCGCACCAAGGGCACGACGGCGATTGGCATAGTGAAACAGATCGGCGTAGCCCTGGTTGCGCCATTCGAAGGCGACCTCGAGGCCTTGTGTTTCAGAGGGGATCAGCAGGGTCGTGCGGACGTACGTCGTTTCGGCTGACGGCGGGAACCTGCGGGCGCGCTTGAGGAGGAGGGTGGCAGGGAGGCCATAACCCAGTGCCAGAGCGGCGATAGCGACGAGGAGGCTGGGGAGTGGACGGGCGCGGAAGTCGGCCAATCCGGTCAAGAGGGCAGTCAACAGGAGAATCAGAGCGGCCAGGACCGAGATCAGCTGTGCTTGAAGGCGCTCGGACTTCTCGGCCTCGCTTTGATGGTGTGCGCGCTTGGCGCAGTCCACGCACAGCGGCACGGTGAAGGTCACGGAGCGACGCTGCGTCATGGCCTGCTTCTTGGGCAGTGACACCACGACCGCCATTCGCTTGGGGGCTGGCGTCCGCAGGCAGTGGGCACAGACTGCCCACGGAAAGGCGACTTTCTCTCCGCTGGTGACAACCCGGTAGCGCATGCCTGGTGGCGGCTCGCCCGGGGCCACGGCAGGTGCTGTCGGAGCACCTTCTGCGGCGACAGGTTGCTCCTGAGCGGGTACAGGTCCTGCAGGGGCTGCTTCCCTAAGAGGAGAGATGGGGGGAGCGGCAGGAGGGAGCGCCTCCCCGGCTTCCATCGCCGCGATGGGAGTGACCTCTGGCGCCAGCGGGATTGCTGGAGGCGCGGGAACCTCGACCTCGAACGGGTAGGGCGGCGCGCCTTCCTCTTGCGGGGGCGTCGGGATCCAGGACGGAATTGCCCCTTCATCCGCGGGCCATCGCACAGGGCGAGAGGGGGGTGGGAATGTCTCGCCTTCACCGGTTATCCCAACGGCTCCCAAGGCCGGGGGCTGGGCGGCGAGGACCTCAGGTTCGGAAGCAGGTTCCACCTGAGACGGCTCTGGTTCTGGTGCCGCCGGGTAGGAGGGTTCCGGCTCGAGGGCCGGTGCTGGCTCAATCTGGGCTGGAAGAGGAACCGCGCCCGCCGCACCTGCCTCGGGCAAGGGCGCGGCCGGAACGGCACGGCCAGTTCCCAAGGCGGGCTCAGCCCGACGTGGGCCTGTCGGGCGGGTCCCCTCTCGGTCTGCGGCCGCCCATTCTTCGATCGCTTCGATGGAAACCCATTGGCGCAGCGCAATACGCCGGGCGCTGCCGAAGTCGGCGGGGATCTTGCCGTACATCACCCGGTCGCCGGACTCCTCCATGACGAAAGCGGAGCCGCATCGGCCGCACAGGACATGATCGGGGAGGCCGGCGTGGTGAACAACCGAGAGGGAGGCCTCGCCGCAGATTGAGCAGCTCCGTCCTTGGACGAGAGCGTCATCGATAGTGGTACGAGGTCTGCCAGGCATTCTCGTTCCTCAGGTTCCACCTTGCGGCTTACCCTCGACTCTAGCACAACGCGCCTGGGGAGGCAATCTCACCTAGGTCGGACAGTCGGGGGGTCGACCTGCGGCACGTCGCCTTTGTCCCACCGCTCTTGTCTGAGCCCGCTGGCTTCCGGCTCTAGCCCTTCTTGTGGAACTCCTCGGCCTCCTCCTCCATCTCGTCGAGGCGGGTGTAGTAGTCTGGGAACTCCTTCAGGTGGGCCCAGGCGATCTTGCCGGTCATCACCGGGTCGTCGTTGGTGACGTTGGTTTCTGGATCGTGCAGGCCGTGCTCAAGCTCCACGTCCATGCCCCTACGAAACTGCTCCACGTCGAAGTCCTTCCAGTCGATTCCCAACTTGTCGCCGACGCGCTTGGCCTCTTCCGCGGTGAAATGCTTCTTGGCTGTCACCTTATCCTCCCAACGCGGCGGACGCGCCAGCCGTGCGTCCTGGCCAAGACTAAGGCCCCCTTTGCCTCAGGCAGGCACTGCTACCGCCGAAACTCAAGACGCAAGTATAGGAGAGGCAAAATGCCCAGGCAAGGTCTCATCGCCAGGATCAAGAGGAGAAGAGTGCTGGGGCGCAGCGCCCCGAGTCAGGGTCGTCAAGCAGGATCGCCGGAGAGGGAACCCGTTTCAATACACGAGCTCGCCGCGGACGAAGCCGGCAGTCCGCGGATCGCTTGGACTCTCGAAGAACCGGTTGACTTCTGCCGCCTCCACGATCCGGCCGCTCAGAAGCATGACCACTCGGTCGGCGAGCCGCCGGGCCTGGAAGACATTATGCGTGACCAACACAATGGTGGTCTTGCGCTCGGAACGCAGACCCAGCACCATCGCCTCTACTAGGCCAGCGCTATACGGATCGAGATTGGCGATTGGCTCATCGAGCAGGAGGACTTTCGGTCGGATGGCCAGCGCCCGCGCGAGGGCAACGCGCTGGGCCTCGCCGCCGGAAAGCCTTTCGGCTGGGACGTGCAGCAGCTTCTCCAGGTCAAGCTGGTGAACCAGGGCTGATAGGGAGTCGTCTGGCTGTTGCCCGCGCAGACGCAGGCCGAAGACCAGATTGTCCCAGGTGGAACGCTTGAGCAGGATGGGATGCTGGAACACCGTTGTAATCTCGCGGCGCAGCGCCAGGGGCGCCGGGAATCTCACTGGCTGGCCGCGGTACGCGATCTGGCCGGAGGCCGGCGCTTCAAGCAGGTTAAGCAGGCGAAGCAACGTTGACTTGCCCGCCCCGTTGGGTCCAAGGACAACTAAGAGCTCGCCCTCTCGAATTAGGAGTTCATTCAGGTCTAGGACCCGGCGGCTGCCGTAGTCTACGGTGATTTCCTTGAGATCGTAGACGGAGGCGTTCATCGCCCGGGCCACCAGATGGTTCGCTTCTGCAGTCGAATCAAGGCCGCGTTGACCATGAAGGCCAGGCTCAGCAGGATGCCGCCCATGGCCAGCGCCAACCCGTACTCACCCTTGCGCGTCTCGAGAACGATAGCCGTGCTCAGGACCCGTGTCCGACCCTCGATGTTTCCACCGACCAGCATCGCGGCACCCACCTCGGAGATGATCCCTCCGAAGCCAGCCACGACGGCGGCAACCACGCCCTGGCGAGCCTCAGCCAGCAAGGTGCGGATCTCCTGGGCCCGAGCTGCACCCAAGGATCGCACCTGCAGACCGAACATGGGATCAATCGCCTCGATGCTGGTCATGGTGATCCCCACGACCAGGGGCAGGGAGATGATCGTCTGGGCGACGACCATGGCCGAGGGCGTGAACAGCCACCCCAGTCCCCCAAGAGGTCCGCTGCGCGACAGGAGCATATAGACGACGAGGCCGACAACGACCGGCGGCAGTCCCATACCCGTGTAGATCACGGCCACCACGAATCTGCGGCCTGGGAAGTGGGCGAGAGCCATCAGCGCCCCGAGGGGGATGCCCAGCAGGGCGCTGATGGCGAGTGCCAGCCCGGTGACCTGAGCGGTCAGAAGAACGACCTGTAGCAATTGTGGATTCATGTCAGCCAACAGGTGAGCCGGTCAGGTCTCCATTGTTGAAGGTGGCGCCGACCTGAGCCTAGGGTGTCCTATACCGGATGGGTGTTGACAGTTTGAAGCCGTTGTCGCTTGTC
>CAYQUY010000221.1:0-4588 GCA_964420755.1 uncultured Anaerolineaceae bacterium | reverse complement strand
CGGCATGGCAATCGTGCTCAGGACCCCCAGGACCAGGGCGAGGGCGGGTAGGCCGGCCGGGTCGGCCAGGGAGGGCGACGCGCTGCGGAGGGCGTAGAGCCGGAGCCCGACGGAGGCAAGGTAGAACAATGCCAGCGACAGGATCCCCTGCATCCCGATGGTGAGCGAGATATCGCGATGGGCATGGTGGCCCAGCTCATGGGCGACAACGGTTTCGATCTCGTCGGGAGTGAACTCGGTCAGGAGTGTGTCGCCCAGGATGACGCGTCGGGTCGCACCCAGACCGATCAAGGCGGCGTTGGCGGCTCGAGTCCGCCGGCTCATGTCGAAGGCGTAGACGCCCTCGACCCTCTGCCCCGCCCTCTCAGCCAGCGCCAGCAGGCGCTGACGGAGATCGGCGTGCTCCTCGCCGAGCGGCTTGAACCGGTAGAAGAGGGGCATCAGAAGGACAGGGGATAGCCCCGTTAGCACCGTCGTGACGAGAATCGAGCCGGCCGCCGCCCAGATCCACCAGGTTGCCGGGAAGAGGCGGATGGCCAGGTAGAGCCCGAGCAATAGCGGCGCGCCGAGGCCGGCGGACAGCAGCATCTCCTTGGCCAGGTCACTGACCCAGCCCGCCAACGATTGCGTCGATAGATTGTAGCGATGCGGGAGGACGAAGCCGGCGAAGTAGTCCAGGGGGAGGCTGAGGAGGAACCAGGGAGCGCCGAGGGCTGCGGCCACCAGGAGCAGGCGGACCCACCAGGCAAGGGAAACGGGGAGGAATCCACCGGCGTAAACGGGGGCAAGCGCCCGGTCGACTCCTGCCACCCACCGCAGCCAGACCCACAGGGCAAGGTAGGCCGCGCCGGCGACGAGCTCGGCCGCCCAGAGGCGCCGCTGCAGACGAGCGTACTGGCGCGCCCGTACCTGGCGCTCCGGGTCCAGAGAGAGGTCTTGCGGAGCCACAGCTGCCACGTCTTTCGGCCTGTCCTCGGCAAGACCCTTCATTGCGGGTTCGCTCCGCTTCGCTGTGAGCCGCAGCGCGGCCACCTCACGACATTGACGCCGGCCCGAAGGAAACCGAGGGGATTCTCGCGGCGACATTCTGCTGAAGGAGCAGAAGAGGCCTCGGATCCCCGAGGCCTCGTCCTTCTCCTGGATTGCGACTCCCTCGCACTCAGCGGCCCGGCTCCTCGGGTAGCGGCTGCCTGGCGCGATGACGCAGGAACAGAGCGACACCGCTGGCCACCGCCACGGCGGCCATGACCACCTGGTTGAGGTTGAGCCCGTAAAGCGGGACGTAGTCCAACCGAATAAACTCGAGCAGAAAGCGACCGACCGAATAGGTGACCAGGTAAACGAGAAACAGATCCCCCGACTTCAGTCGCTGCCCGTACTTGCGCCACAGCCAGATCAGGAAGACCGCGCCCGCCAGGTTCCACAGGGACTCATACAGGAACAGGGGCTGAAAACGTTCGAACGATTCGTATCCCGCCAGCCGGTTCTCCGGCCGGATGTAGATGCCCCACGGGAGGGTTGTGGGAGGTCCGTAGAGCTCCTGGTTGATGAAATTCCCCCATCGGCCGATAGCCTGAGCCAGGGCAACGCCCGGGGCCGCGGCGTCCAGGATCACGGAAAGGCTGATCTTGGCCCGGCGGGCGAACAGATACAGGCCAAGGACCCCACCCGCCAGCGCGCCGGGCATGCCCAGCCCACCGCGCCAGGTGAACAGGATATCCAGCGGGTGGGTAAGGTAGTAGCGTGTGGAATAGCCCAGATCCAGAAGGCTCCGGGACGGGGTGAAGATATGGTAGAGGCGGGCCCCGATGATCCCGAACACCAGCGCCCATATCAGCCCGTCCCACACCAGTTCCGGATCCCTGTCCATCTTGCGCAGCATCCAGCGAGCCACATAGGCCGCGGCGACCGCGCCGGCCATGATGAGCATGCCGTAGTAGCGGATGTAGAAGGGGCCGAGGTGAATTCCGTACGGATCGAAAGTCATCAAGGGTTTCCTTTGCCGCTGCGGGCCTGTCGTCGAACATGCACGATTCGCTGCACGGCGGTGAGATTGGCCAGGATGGCGATGATCCACAGGCCGACTTTGGGATAGCCGAGGATCAGGCTCGGCGCCATGACCAGGTAGCGTTCCATCCGCGTCAGGATGCCGACCCTTGCTTCGAAATGGAGGCCTTCCGCCCGGGCCTTCACGTACGAGACCAGCACCGATCCGGCCGCCGCCGCGAAGACTAGTGTACCGGTCAGAACGTCCCTTTGCTGGAGGAAGTATACGAGCAGCCCGCCCAGGATGAGGAGCTCAGAGTAGCGATCGGTGACCGAGTCGACGAAGGCACCGAATTCCGTGGCCTCGCCTCGCAGGCGGGCCATCGTCCCATCCAGGGCGTCGATCGGCCCCATGGCCAGCACCAGGATTCCGCCGACGAGGAAGTTGCCCCTGGCCAGGAGGACGCTGGCCACAAGCGTTCCCGCCAAGCCGATCAGGGTGACCGTGTTGGGCATCAGGCCCAGTCGGTTCAGGAAACCTGCAATCGGGTCGAGCACGAACTTAAACCAAGCGCGCATGAGATCAGTGAACGTCACTCTCGTGCTTCGCGTCGACTCGTCGACCTGCATCGGAGATCCCCTTGGCTACGACGGTGATGAGGTATGCTAACCCCCCGCACGGCTGGCGTCAAGGCTGCCCACCGGGTCCTGGCCTTTCAACGTTGGATCCGAGGCGCCGCCGGCTTCATGTCGTTCAGGTGGCCCTTCCTCGGGAGCGGGTGCGGAGCCTTGCGTTAGCCTTCGTCCTCAAAGGCCTCGGAATCTTCGTCCTCGTCGCCCTCCCCCTCAACCAGGACTTCGCGCGTTCGGCCCCCAGACTGAGCCCTTCCGATCAAACCCATTGCCTCCAGCTCGTCCATCAGACGGGCGGCCCGGGGGTAGCCTAGCCGTAAGCGACGCTGCAGCATCGAGGCGCTGGCATGGCCGGTCCGTTTCACGAGCTCGATGGCTCTCTGGAGGACTTCGTCTTCCTCATCCAGCTCTCGCTGACGTGCAAGCAGCTCCTCCCAAGGCGCCCGTGCGATGGCCGGCGCAGCGGCTGCCTCCTCGCCCTCCTGCTGCCGCCAGTACTCGACGAGGCGCTCGATCTCGACATCGCTGACGTAGGCTCCCTGGACTCGGACCGGAGACCCCGCCTCGGGGGAGAGGAAGAGCATATCGCCCCGGCCGAGCAGCGTCTCCGCCCCCGCCGTGTCCAGGATCACGCGCGAGTCCACGTTGGAGGCGACGGAAAAGGAGATGCGGGCCGGGAAGTTGGCCTTGATCAGCCCGGTGACGATGTCGGTGCTGGGTCGCTGCGTGGCCACGACGAGGTGTAGGCCGGTGGCCCGCGCCATCTGTGCCAGTCGCACCAGGGTCCTTTCGGTCTGATCCGGCGCCATCATCATGAGATCCGCCAGCTCATCCAGCACGACGACAATACGCGGCAGCCGCTCAACGTCCTTGCGGCGACGGGCCTTCTGGTTGTAGACCTCGATGTCGCGGGCCTTGGCTGCCTCCAATAAGCGGTAGCGGCGATCCATCTCGACGGTGCACCAGCGCAGAACGCCGACGATCCGTTCCAGGTTCGTCTCGACCTTGCCGAAAAGGTGGGGCAGGCCGTTGAAGCGCACCAGCTCGACCATCTTGGGGTCAATGAGCACCAGCCGAAGGTCGTCCGGCGTGTTGTTAGCGATCAGGCACGCGGTGAGCGAGGTCAGGCAGACCGACTTGCCGGAGCCCGTGGTGCCTGCCACGAGCAGGTGCGGCATCGATCGCAGATCGGCAACGATGGGCGCCCCGGCCACGTCCCGCCCTAATGCGATCGCCAGCGGCGACCCAACGGCCTGGAATGCCTCGCTCTCCAGGATCGGCCGCAGGCGGACGAGAGCCGAGCGCCGGTTGGGGACCTCGATGCCGACATACGACTGGCCGGGCACCGGGGCCTCGATGCGTATGGAAGGCGCGGAAAGGGCCAGCGCCAGATCGCTTGCCAGCGCCGAGATCTGCGACACGCGCACCTTCTGACGCCGCAGCTCTCCCTCGGCGCCCGGGTGCTCGAGGTAACCAGGCTCGACAGCGAACTGGGTGACGGCGGGGCCGGTGCGGAAGTCCACGACCCGAACCGGCAGGCCGAACTCGGCCAATGTCTTCTCAATCAGGCCGGCTGCCAGGTTGATCTCTCGGGAGGTAATCGTAGGGCTTTCGCCCCTCTCGAAGACATCCACGGGAGGAAGGCGCTCATCGCGCCGCCGCGGTGGCCCCCTCTTCTCGGCCGGCTGGGGCGAGAGGCGGAAGTTCTTGCGGAACTCGGGCGGCAGGCGGCGGCCGGCCTTAGCCGGGACGGCCGCTGCCTCCGGGGCCTCGCCAGAGGTCCCCGGTAGGGTAGCGGTCTCTCCTATCGAGAGCCCCCTCGCCTCCCCAACCCGGGCAGCCCGGTCCCCACGGAGGAACGCGCCCAATCGGAGGGCGTAGTACAGGCTTCCGCCCAGGGCAACCAGGAGCAACGCGGCCCGGCCGAACGATCCGAGAAGATCACCCAGCAGTCTGGCCAGGCCCCAAC
>CAYQUY010000220.1:0-4617 GCA_964420755.1 uncultured Anaerolineaceae bacterium | reverse complement strand
TCGACCACGTGCAGCTCGTTGTAGAGGGGGATCTGCACCGTGACGGCGGGCAGAGCCGGCCAGGCGACCGCCGGCGTGGCCGGATGCTCGCGACGGTGGCGCAGGTATAGTATGGCGTGGACCAGCGTGCTCAACGCGTACCGACAACCGGCGCTGGTGGAGGAGTTCCTCCCGGGGCGCGAGTTCACGGTCGGTTTCATCGGCAACCGGGGCGTGCCGCTCCGCCGACGGCGCCCGTGGCTCTACGACACCGACGGCTACCACTTCTTCCCGGTCATGGAGATCGAGGCCTCGGGCAGCGTGACGCCGGGTCTCTACAGCCATGGCGCCAAGGTCCTCGAACCAGGGGAAGAGGGCGCGCCCAAGTACCTGTGTCCGGCGGCCATCCCGAACGGCCTGCGCAGCCGGCTGTATGAGTTGACACGGCGGGCCGCGGAAGCCATCGGCGCCTCCGACGTTTCGCGTGTGGACTTCCGCCTGGGCGCTGACGGCGAGCCGTACCTGCTCGAGATCAACACCTTGCCCGGCCTGAACCCGGGCATCAGCGACCTGTGCATGGCTTCGCAGGCCGAGGGCCTTCCCTACCAACTCCTGATCACCGAGATCCTGTACCTGGCGGCCGAGCGGTTCCAGCTTCGCTTTGAACCTGGCAGCCTGACTCGCCCGCGGACCCGAGCCAAGCAGCGCGTGCTGGTCCAGGTGGCGCAAACGAGCGCCAGCTGAATCACCACTTCGCCAAGATGCTCAAGACGAGCCCAGCCCCGAGACGGGGCTGGGCTCGTCTTGGCGGCGCTGGCGCAGAGGGGGAGTCTCACACGAAATCGCCTTCCCCGGGTGCCCCAGCGCTAAGGCTGGGCCGAGCGGCAGGCAGGCCGCGAGGCCCAAGCCTGAGCGCCCAGCCCCTCAGATCCTCGCGACGAACGCCAGGCTACAATAGGGAACGATGGCCGACCTGCATCTGCGGTTCTACCAGGAACTCAATGACTTCCTCGCGCCGGCGCACAGGGGCCGGGAGTTTGAGCACTTCGTCAAGGGGACGCCTTCGGTCAAGGACGTGATCGAAGCCCTCGGCGTTCCCCACACCGAGGTCGATCTGATCCTGGTCAATGGCCGCTCCGTGGATTTCGGCTGCCTGCTGCAGGACGGGGACCGGGTGAGCGTGTTTCCGGTCTTCGAGAGCCTCGACATCCGCCCGGCGATTCGGCTGCGGCCCGAGCCCCTGCGTAACCCTCGCTTCGTCCTCGACACCCATCTCGGGCGGCTGGCGGCCTATCTTCGCCTGCTCGGATTCGACTGCCTGTACTCTCCGGCAGCCGATGACGCCTGGCTGGCAGAAGTCTCGGTTCGAGAAGAGCGCATCCTGCTGACGCGGGACCGTGGGCTGCTCAAGCGCAAGGCTGTCACCCGCGGATACTGCCCACGACAGAGCCATCCCCGCCGACAGTTGGCTGAGGTGCTGCGGCGCTTTGATCTCCTCGGCTGCGCCCGGCCGTTCACCCGATGCATGGCCTGCAACGGCGTGCTGGAGCGTGTTGACCGGGAAGAGGTAGCCGCGGCGGTGCCGCCCGATGTGTTCCGGAGGTATGACGACTTCTCCCGTTGCGCCGCCTGCCGCAAGGTCTACTGGAGGGGCAGCCACTTCGCCCGGCTGGAGGCGCTGGTCGAGGCTGTGCGGAGGGAGGTGGGGAAACAAGATGACTTCCGAAGTCCGAAAGGACTTCGGAAGTCGTGAAGGTCGCGAGTCACTTATCCGGGTTGGTTTCGCCCAGGGCGGCCTGAGCGGCAGCCAGACGTGCAATCGGGATGCGGAAGGGCGAGCAGGAAACGTAGTTCAGGCCGATGGCATGGCAGAACCACACGGACTTGGGATCCCCGCCGTGCTCGCCGCAGATGCCAATCTCGAGATCCGGCCTGGTCTTGCGCCCGAGCTTGACGGCCATCTGCATGAGCTTGCCCACACCGGTCTCATCGATCGAGGCGAAGGGATTCTCCGGCAGGATGTGCTTCTGCAGATACTCCATGAGGAAGCCCGACTCGGCATCATCGCGGGAGATGCCGTAGACGGTCTGGGTCAGATCGTTGGTCCCGAAGGAGAAGAACTGCGCGTACTGGGCAATCTCGTCCGCCGTCAAGGCGGCCCGCGGGATCTCGATCATCGTGCCGAACTTGTAGTCCAGCTTGATGCCCTCCTCCTCCATCACCTGTTTGGCAACCTCTTCGAGCGCCGTCTGCTGGACCTTGAGCTCGTTGATGTGCGCCGTGAGGGGGATCATGACCTCCGGGTGGACGTCGATCCCTTCCTTGGCGCACTGGCAGGCGGCCTCGAAGATGGCCCGGACCTGCATCTTGGTCAACTCGGGGATATGGATGCCCAGGCGGACGCCGCGCAGGCCGAGCATGGGGTTGGCCTCGCGCATGCCTTCGACGGCGAGCAACAGTCGCTCCTTCCTCTCCAGGAGCTTGGGCTTCTTGCCGGTAAGGCGCAGCTCCGTGACCTCGCGCAGCAAGGTCTCATGGGCAGGCAGGAACTCGTGCATGGGCGGGTCGATCAAGCGGATGATGACGGGCAGTCCGTCCATGGCGCGGAACAGGCCGGCGAAGTCGGCGCGCTGGAACGGCAGCAGCTTATCCAGGGCAGCCTGGCGCTGCCGAGGCACGCCCGCCAGGATCATCTTCTGGACGATGGGCAGGCGCTCCGTCTCGAAGAACATGTGCTCGGTGCGGCACAGCCCGATGCCCTGGGCACCAAACCGGCGGGCCCGCTGCGCGTCCCGCGGGTAGTCGGCGTTCGCCCAGACCTGCAGGCGGCGGAAGCCGTCGGCCCACGAAAGCAGCTTGATCAGGTACGGGTCGCTGACGTCCGGCAGGATGGTCGGCACCTCACCGGCGAACACGTCGCCCGTAGTGCCGTCGATCGAGATGTGGTCCCCCTCCTTGAAGTCGCGGCCGTTGACGTGCATGCGGCGCTTCTCGAGGTCGATCTCGAGGGCCGCCACGCCCACGACGGCTGGCTTGCCGAACTGCCGGGCCACCAGCGCGGCGTGCGAGGTGCGGCCACCCTTGCTGGTCAGGATGCCGTTGGCGGCCAGCATGCCATGCACGTCGTCTGGTTTGGTTTCAGGGCGGACCATGATCACCGGCCGCTTCAGCTGCTTGGCCCATCTCTCAGCCGTGTCGGCGTCGAAGGCGATCATCCCGACGGCGGCCCCTGGCGAGACGTTCAGGCCGGCGGCGATCTTCTCGACGCGCTTGAAGGCGGAGGGGTCGAACTGCGGGTGCAGGTAGAAGTCAATCTGCTCCGGCTTCACCCGCAGCACGGCCTCTCTCTTGGTGATCAGGCCCTCTTCGGCCAAGTCCACCGCAATGCGGACCTCCGCCTGAGCGGTGCGTTTGCCATCCCGCGTCTGGAGCATCCAGAGCTTGCCCCGCTCGATAGTGAACTCGACGTCCTGCATGTTGCGATAGTGCTTTTCCAGGCGACGGGCGACGCCGGCGAACTGCTTGTAGGCTTTGGGCATCTCCTTCGACAGCTGCTCGATGGGCTTGGTGAGGCGGATGCCCGCCACGACGTCTTCGCCCTGTGCGTTGGTCAGGTAGTCGCCCTCGATTTCCTGCTCACCGGTGGTCGCGCTGCGAGTCATGGCCACGCCCGTGGCGGAATCATCGCCCATGTTGCCGAAGACCATGGTTACGATGCTGACGCCGGTGCCCAGGTCGTGTGGGATGCCAGCAGCGTTGCGGTAGTCGACGGCCCGCTTGCCATTCCATGATCGGAAGACGGCCTCGATTGCCTGGCGGAGCTGCTCCATGGGATCGGTCGGGAAGGGCCGATGGGCCCGCCGACGAACGATCTGCCTGAATTCGCCGGTGATCGCCTTGAAGTCCTCGGCTGTCAGCTCGGAATCGGTCGCCACGCCCCGCTTGGCCCTATACTTGGCCAGGACTTCCTCGAACGGCTCATCGGGCACGCCCATCACAACCGAACCGAACATCTGGACCAGCCGGCGGTAGGCATCGTAGACGAATCGGGGATCGGAAGTCAGCCTGATCATCCCCTCGGAAGTCTCGTCATTGAGGCCGATGTTGAGCACCGTATCCATCATGCCAGGCATGGAGAACTTGGCCCCTGAACGGCACGATACCAGGAGGGGGTTTCGCGGATCGCCGAACTTCTCGCCCGCCTTCGCCTCGGTCACGGCGAGCGCCTTGATGACCTGGGCCCACATTCCCGGCGGAAACTTGCCGCCCCCGGCCATGTAGGCGTTGCAGGCCTGGGTGGTGATGGTGAAGCCCGGCGGCACGGGGACTCCGATCCGGGTCATCTCGGCCAAATTGGCGCCCTTTCCACCCAGCAGGGCACGCACGCCGTCCCACGATCTGGCCGCTTTCTGCGCCAGGTCGACCTCATCGAAACGGTATACCCATTTCTTCGCCATCGCGGCCAGCCTCCCGCTCCAGGAGCGACATGAATTCAGAATACGCGCCGCGGTCGCAAGCGTTGTGCGGCCCCGGCGCCGAACCCGGCCTATGATACATCAGAATCGGATCGTTGTCAGGTGACACTAGGGTGTCCTATACCGGATGGGTGTTGACAGTTTGAAGCCGTTGTCGCTTGTC
>CAYQUY010000219.1:0-4626 GCA_964420755.1 uncultured Anaerolineaceae bacterium | reverse complement strand
GGTCAGACCCGGCGCGCGGGAGGGGGAGGGCCTACGGACTGGCGCATGACAAGCCGTGTCGGAAGGACGCGATGGCTGGGTTGCAGCTCGCCCCGAATATGGCTCACGAGCATCTCGGCGGCCAGCTTCCCCTTCTCGCGCAGGGGCTGGAAGACTGTCGTCAGGGGTGGGTAGACCCAGGCGGACATCGGGATATCGTCGAAGCCGACGATCGACAGGTCGTCGGGCACCCGGACGCCCGCCTGGCGGGAAGCGTCCATGGCGCCGATGGCGATGATGTCGCTCATCGCGACCAGGGCCGTGGGGCGCAGCGGTGGCCTCCAGACTCGACGGAATCCTGTCCGGCCGCCCCGGGCGGTGCTGGCGCATTCCACCAGGCGCACGTGACGGCCATCGAGGCGCAGCCCATGTCTTGCGAGGGCGGCCTGGTAGCCGGCCATTCTCCTGCGAAGGGTGCCGGAGTACTCCTCGTATCGTCCCTCCTTGCCGGAACGGATGGCCAGGATGGCAATGTCTCGGTGACCGGCCTTCAAGACATGGTCCATGGCCAACCGGGCGCCGCGCTCGTCGTCCACATTGACGGAGGGCACATCTTCGACCGGATCGGAGTCGACCATGATGTAGGGGACACCGCGCTGGCGGAGGACGACCATCACGGGTTTGATCGGCTCCAGCCCGAGGGTGAGGAAGCCATCCACCGCGGCGTTGAAGATCGCCCTGCGGATGCTGCCCTCCAGCGGCGGCACGAGCATCAGTGAGAAGCCGGCTTCGGTGCAGACTTCGCCCACACCTTCCAGGAACTCCGAGAGGAACGGGTTGCGGATGATCTCCGGAATCGGCTGGGGGACCAAGACGCCCAGAGTGCAGGTCCGGCCCGTGGTCATACTGCGAGCGACCGGGTCCGGCACATACCCAAGTTCCTCAGCCGTCTCCAGGATGCGCTGGAGGGTCGCCTCGGATAGGCGCCCGGGGTTGTTGAACGCGAAGGACACCGAGGTTGTGGACACCCCTACCGCGCGCGCAATGTCCTTGATCGTAACCTTGTTCATCTGGCCCTCGCTGCGCGGGCAAGCTCGTCTGCAGACAGGAGGTAGGCCTTCTTGGCGGGCAGCAAGCCGAGGTGCAGGACGCCCTGGTCTTCGACGAACTGCTCGTCGGTCAGAACGTCGTGCCAGATCCGGGGTCCCGCAGATCCCTGATCCAGAGGCACATCCAGGTCTGGGACAGCGTATCGCGGATTGAGCACCACCAGGATCTCATCCTGCCCATGCCGGCGTCGGAAGGCGTAGACTGCGTTGCGGAGCCACACCGTCTCAAAGCTGCCACGCCTGAGCGCCGGGTGCTGCCGGCGCGCGGAAACGAGTCTGCGGAAGGTGTGGAACAGCTTGCGTTCCTGGGAGGCCTCGGACCAGGGCATCGGCTTGCGGCAATCGGGGTCGTTGCCGCCGGTCACGCCGACCTCATCGCCGTAGTAGATCATGGGGGCCCCGACAGAGGAGAAGAGCAGCGCGGCCGAGAGTATCGCCCGATCGAGATCGCCCCCGCACAGGGTGAGGAGGCGAGGCGTATCATGGCTCCCCAGCAGGTTGAGCTGGTATGGTGCGCTGCGGCCTTGCGCACTTTGCCCATGGCGCATCTCGTAGTCGATATCCTCGGCATCCATCGTTTCGCGCACACAGAAGTCGAGGATAGCCTCGCGCAGCGGGTAGTTCATCACGCCATCGCAAGTATCGCCCTGTAGCCATGGCTCAGGATCCCGCCAGATCTCCCCGACGATGTAGGCCTCGGGCTTCGCCTGCTTGACCCGCGCCCTGAACAGGCGCCAAAACTCAAGGGGAACCTTCCAGGGAACATCCAGTCGCCAGCCGTCTATGTCGCAGGCCTCGATCCAGTGGGAACCCACCGTGAGCAGGTAATCCCGTGTCTCGGGGTTGAGCACGTTCAGTTTTGGAAGGTAGGCGCTGGCGCCGCAGGTCTGGTAGTTGGGCGGATCCGTGCGCACGGGGAAGGAGTCGACGAAGAACCAGTGGGCATAAGGGGAGGAGGCGCCATTTCGCTTGACGTCCTCGAAGGCCCAGAAACCCTCGCCGCAGTGGTTGAAGACCGCGTCCAGGACGATCCGGATGCCGTGCTCGTGAGCCGCGCTCACCAGCCTCCGCAACAGGCCCTCCGAGCCAAAGGCGGGATCCACCTGGAGGTAGTCACAGGTGTCGTACTTGTGGTTGCTGCGGGCCCTGAAGACGGGGGTGAGATAGAGAGCGTTCACGCCCAGGTCCTGCAGATAGGGGAGATGGTCGAGGATCCCCTGCAGGTCGCCTCCGAAGGTGTTGTCGCGGGTGGGTGCCGAACTCCAGGCCACATTCCCCGGCAGGTCGTTAGACCGGTCGCCGTTGGCGAAGCGATCCACGAAGATCTGGTAGAAGACCGCGTCGGCCACCCATTCGGGGAAGGACCGTTGCTTCTGGGCGAGCGAGGACGGCTCGGGAGGCTTCATCCCTTCAACCCCGTGGTGGTGATTCCCTGGATGAAGCGGCGCTGGCCGATGAGGAAGGCAAGGACGGCGGGCAGGGTGGCGGTTACCGTGCCGGCCATCAACAGCGTCCAGCGGGTGCCGTATCTGCCCTGGAACATCGCCAGGCCCAATTGGACAGTGCGCATATTCGGATCATTGGTCACGACCAGCGGCCACAGGAAATCGTTCCAGGCGAACAGGAAGGCAAAGATGGCCAGCGTGGCCAGGGCCGGTTGCGATAGGGGAAGGATGAGCCTCCACCAAACATGCAGGCGTGAGGCGCCATCGATCAGAGCGGCCTCATCCAGGTCGACGGGGATGGTCAGGTAGTACTGCCGAAGCAGGAAGATGCCGAAGGCGCTGACCAGTCGCGGCACGATCAAGGCTTGGTAGGTATCGATCCATCCCAGCCAGTGGACAATCAAGTACGAAGGAATGAGGGTGACGTGGAGCGGCACCATCATGGTGCCCAGAAAGACGAGAAACAGCAAGTCGCGTCCCGGGAAGTGCAGGCGGGCAAAGGCATAGGCCGCCAAGGAGGAGAAAAGGACCTGCCCCAGCGTGATGCCGGTGGCAATAATGGCTGTGTTCAGGTAGAAGCGTAAGAAGGGTGCGGCATTCCAGGCTTCGAGGTAGTTGTGCCACTCGAAAGTGGTGGGCAGCAGATATGGTGGGGAGAACGCCAGACGGGTAGGCTTGAGGGAAGTCGTCAGCATCCACAGGAAGGGAACGAGCATGACGAAGCCCCCAGTCAGCAGGAGGCCGTGGGTCAACGGGCGAGCGAGGCGGCCACGGGCAGACCGAGTAGCCAGAGCATGCATCATGTGACCGCCTTGGCCCCAAAATCGGTGAGGCGCCACTGGGCAAGGGTGGCAACAGCGATGAAGGCGAACATGATCCAGGCGATGGCTGAGGCAGTGCCCATGTTGAAGTAGCGGAAGGCATGTCGGTAGAGGAGGTAGCCGATGACGTCCGTCGCTCCGGCGGGACCGCCGCCCGTCATGACGTACACCTGATCGAAGAGGAGGAATGAGTCGATGAGAGCCATGACCGTCAGCAGGGCGGTTGTGGGCGCCAGCAAGGGGACGGTGATGCGCCGCAGCAGGGCCCATCGCCCCGCCCCGTCCACCTCAGCCGCCTCGTAGTACTCGCGCGGGATGCCCTGGAGCCCGGCCAGGTAGACCACCATATTGAACCCAAGCCTCTTCCAGACGCCGACCAGGATCACGGCCGGCATAGCCCAGGTGGGGCTTCGGAGCCAGGAGGGGGCGGTGATGCCGATCCGGCGAAGGGCGACGTTCAGCAGGCCGGAACCCGGATCGAGCATCAAGGTCCATACCACCGCAGCCGCGACTGTCGCGGTGACGACGGGGAGGAAGTAGAGGGTACGGTAGAAGGCGGTCCCTCGGATGCCCGAGTTGAGCAGGACCGCCACGCCAAGGCCAAGAGGGATGCTCAGGGTGATGACGCCGAAAGTGTAGTAGGCGGTGGCCCTGAGCGAGTTCCAAAGCACGCCCGATGACAGCAGCTCGCGGTAGTTCTGCAGCCCGACGAACACTCGCTGGGGGCTCAGGCCGTCCCACTCAAACAGGCTGAGGTAGGCGGTGTCCAGCAGGGGGTAGATGTTAAAGAGGCCGAACACCAGCAGGGCAGGAGCCAGGGCGAGGATGGCCGCGGTGAGGTCGCCCTTGCGATTATAGCGACGCCAGGCTGCTGCAAAGGCCTGAGGCATCCTGTCTCACTCCGCCCGTGCGTGTCGAAAGTATAGCGCAGAGGGCGCTGAACCGGCGCAGGCGCGGGGCGATGTCCCTGTCAGGGCCACGGCACGACCCTGGACCTCGCCGCGAGGGCACTTCCTGCTTCCAGGAGTGGGTCAACACGGCCTGCCGCACGACGGCTGAAAGACGGTCCCGGGACAGATTCACTCTGCCCCGGGACACGTATCCGTTAGGACGGGGGGCTACTGGCCTAGCAGGCCATTGACAGCGGCCTCGGCCGCGGCCAGGGCCTCCTGAACAGTGGCCTCGCCTATCAGTGCTCTCTCCAGCTCGCGGGAGAACGCATCAGAGACCTCGGCGTAGTTCGCGATGGGAGGTCGGTTGTGAGCGTATTGC
>CAYQUY010000218.1:0-4627 GCA_964420755.1 uncultured Anaerolineaceae bacterium | reverse complement strand
CCTCAGGCCGGGGCGGATCCATCATGGCCATCAGGCCGAGGAAGGTCAGGCCCTGTTCCACCCTTTCGGAAGCGAAACCGCCCGCGCGGCCAGGCAAGTCCCGGCGGGCCAGGGCCAGGACACGCAAGGCGTTGCGGGCGTACCCGTCCGTGGCCTCCAGAACCCTGGCCCGCATGGCCTCGTCCAGGGGCTGGGCCTGCCCCGCAACCAAGATGTGGGTGCAGAGCTGCAGTACCTCGCGCGGGGCGCCCTTGACGAAGGCGGTCGTCTGGCCCCCCTGCTGGTGGATCGTCGTCATCCGCTTGCGGCGGGCGTCAAAGGGAATCTCGTGGATCCGCAACAGCTTACGTGCCAGCGCGGCCTCGTTGATGCCGCCCTTGATCGCCGCCACGCGCATGGCGGCCTCGGTCTGGTCCCCCAGGCAGGTCCACTGCGGATGTTCGGCCGTTGGGGGGTTGAGGCGGGAGTTGTTGCACAGGCTGGCAGCGGTGAGCAGGTTCTCGAGGTCGATGGCGACAGGCTTCCCTTTCGGGGAGGGTTTGAATTCGCCTTTCGGCTCATAGCCAATGCCGCTGACGCTGATCCGCTCCCCGCCGGCCCAGATCTCGCGAACGGTCATCTGGTTTTGGGTCAGCGTCCCGCTCTTATCCGCGCAGATGACGGATACGGTCCCGAGTGTCTCCACGATCGCCAGCTTCCTGACCAGGACCCCGCGTTGGGCCAGCCGTTGTACGGCGATCGCCAGGGAAAGGGTGACCGTGGGGGACAGCCCTTCGGGCACGGCGGCCACGATGATCCCGATGGCCAGCAGGAAGGCCTCGAAGCGCGGCAGCCCCACCTGTAAGCTCCCGACCAGGAACACGATCACGCCGATGCCGACCGCCGCGAGGGAGATGATCCGCGTCGCCCGCCGCATCTCTTGCTGAAGCGGGCTCGGGCCTTCCCGCACCTCCTGTGTCAGGGAGGCAACGCGCCCAAACTGGGTCAGCATGCCGGTGGAGAAGGCAATGGCCCGACCGGTGCCGGAGACGACGGATGTGCCGGCAAAGACGATGTTCGGCTGTTCGAGTTCGGTCAGGCCGGTCGCCAAGGAGGCCTCGGCGCTCTTCCGGGCTGGGACGGGGTCCCCGGTAAGGGTCGAGTTGTTGGTCCGCAGGCCGAACTCTTCGACCAGGCGCGCATCGGCCGGGATGTTGTCCCCTTCGGCCAGGACGAGCACGTCGCCCGGAACCAGGTCGGCGGCAAGGACCTTCATTTCCTTGCCATCCCGGATAGCGCGGGCGTAGGTGGGCAGGAGCTTGCTGAGCGCAGCCGTGGCCTGCTCCGCCCGGTGTTCCTGCCAGAACGAGAATCCAGCGTTGACGAGGACAACGGCCCAGATCACGATGCCAAGCGTCGGCGTCCCGGTCAGGATCGCCAGCCCGCCGGCCGCCCACAGGAGCAGCGCCATCAGATGCGTGCTTTGCCCGACGAACCGACGCCAGTGAGGCACCCGAGGAATCTGGGTTAGCACATTCGGGCCGTAGAGGCTTCGGCGGGCTGTGGTCTCGGCTTCGGCCAGACCCCGGGGCGAGGTCTCCAGGGCTAGATAGACCTCACTGGGACGAAGGGTGTGGAGGGGCTCGCTGGTCACGGCAGGTCACAAGGCCGAGGGGCGGGCTTGCGCTCGGCGGCCATGGTTGAGGCTAGGCCTCGGAAGGCTTCCGGCCACCATCGGAGGATTCGCCCCGGCTGTGGTCTGGCGCGGCCGCCAAGCCCGCCGCGTCTTCGGAAGTCGTCTCGGAAGCCTCTTCTGCCCCGGCGGCGTCCGACGGAGTTGAGACGAAGGGCTCGCCCTCGGCAGCGGGAACCGCCTTGACCGCCTCGACTTCGCCCGCTCCGGGCTCCCCCTTGGGGGCCGACCGTGCGGCGGCCGCCCGAACCCAGGGTTTCTCAACAGGCTGTGGCGGGGTCGCCACCGGGCCGACCGGCTCCTCGGCGGCAGGTGGAGCGGGAGGTGCAACGCTGGCCGGGGCCTGCTGAGGCAATGGTGCCGGACCTGGGATCTCGACCGGGCCCAATGGAGCTACCTCGGGCTCGCGGTTGAGGTACCGGAGCAACGGGGAGGGAGCTTCCGGGTAGTCCTCGTGCATGCCGACGTCGTACTCGCCGGCCGGGACCGGTTTCTCGTACCGCACGGGTCGACGAACGCCGAAGAGCTCCCAGAATCGGGCTATCGCAACCAGGAGAGTGTAGCGGTACTCCTGAACCTTAAGCGATTGCCATTCCACAATTGAGCCCATGGGGCCGGTCACGCGCGACTTCTTGCGGACGATCCGGTAGATCTGCTCGGGGGCTCGGTAGCCGATCGGGGAGATCAGGATGGCGTGGGCCATGAGGATCAGCACGCTCAGCGACACCAGGACGACCCAGCCGCCTTCCGCCCACTTGCCTGCGATCTGGCCAATGAAGACAAGCGCACCAAGTGCGGCTGTCCCCGTGGCGCCAATCGAACCCCAACGCCGAGCCCTCCCTTTGGAGTTAGTCAGAATGTGCTTCCGGATTGCCAGTGCCATTGCGGTGATCGGCAGGAAGACGCCCACGCCGTAATACGGGACGGCCAGGGATGTCCTGCCCCGCACGAGGAACTGGATCAGCATCGCGGCAATCACGGCGGCGGTGACCGGCCGTGTGAACGTTCCCTTTGGGTTGCGGTAGACAACCACCTCGGGGATCTCGCCGATGGCCACGTTGCGCCAGGCCATGGCTTGCAGGTCCTGGTAAGCGGTTAGGGAGGCCCCCGCAAGCAGCAGCACCGCAAGGATCTGGTAGGTCCAATACAAGACGATCCCGCCCGGGATCTGGCCGAAGCCGATGAATGCCAGGTTGGCAACGATGCTCCGCCCCAGCGTTCCGTCGAACACGTTGAAGTGGATCCCGAAGGAGGCAAGGAAGAGCGTGGTCAATCCGCCATAGAAAAGGAAGGCGGTCTGAACGAAGCGGCCGATGCCGGACTTGCCCGAGTAGAAGCCCCAGAGCTTTTGCAGGCGGGGTAGACGCCTCTTACCCCACCGGACCGGGCCCGCGTCCTCATCCTTGACGAACTGGATTCCGTCGGACATGGCCTCCAGCCCGCTCAGGGCCACCATGCCCTTCATCGAGGCGGTCAGCATGTGATAGCATGCCTGGGCGAGTGTCGCAGGCTGGACCGGATCCGTGTAGGGCACGGGAGGGACGTTCCGGGAGACGGCAATGAAGAGTCCGACGGCCATGGTCACGGTGAGCATGAGGAAGACACCGAGCATGGTGAAGCCGACTTGCGCCGACTCGCCACGGCCGCGGATGGTCAGATACCAGGTGGCGGAGGCGAGCACAGCGCCCAGGATGAAGTGCCAGAACCAGGAGATGTGGTAGGAATCCGTGATCGAAAGCAGTTGATCGACGCCCGAGAGGGTGGAGACGACAATCGTCAGGACGTAGTCCTGGATGAGGACGACGGCGACGATCAGGCTCAGTGAAGGGCCTAGGTAGCGCATGGCGGCGGCGAAAGAGCCGCCACCCTGGCCAAACACCCCTAGTGAGTACATGTACAGGGCGCCGAAGGCGAAGTTGCCAAAGGCGATGAAGGCCACGGCAACGTAGGCGTAGCGCTGCAGGCCGTAGGGGTGCAGGGCGCTCAGCATCTCGCCCGTGGCGTAGTAGTACGAGGTGAAGTAGTCGATGCCGAACAGAGCGATGGCGGCCGCCAGGCCGATTTGGCCCGCGCCATGCACGTGCGCGTCTTCGGGCCGTTCGCGGGGCGCGGCCTTGTAGGAAACGATTAGGATCACAACGAGAAGAGCGACGGACAACATGACTGCTAACCGGTCCGGGTGGGGGCGCGGCGGCCCGAGGGGGATACGTCGAAGGCTCGCTCGAGGAGGACGAGCTCATCCAGGAGATATTTGCGGGTGGAAGGGTTGAGGCGGGTGTCTTGGGCGACCTTGACCTGTTCCTCGCGCGCGGCGCGCACCACGAACGCCGGGACAAACATGATACGGCCAGCAGGGATGACCTGAATGGGGAGGATATCGATCTCCAGGCTCTGGTCATCGAAGTAAGGGAGGCTTAGGCTCAGGCCCCGGTTGAGGTCGTTGGCCGCGGCCCGACGCTTGATCGTGCGGATGATTTCCTTGGTCTGGTAGCGGGCCAGCGCCCGTCCCTGGTTCACCAGCTGCCCGAGCATCCCGTACCGTTTCGTCTGGTAGCCCTCATCGGCGATCACGTGCGGCGCCAGCGAGGCGGCCGCGTGCAAGATGGCCAGATAGCGCTGCATGGTGGCGATGCGTGCCTCCGCCTCACTGGCTGTGCCCACGAGCAGCCGCTCCTCGTCGTCGAAGGCCACCCATTGGGGAAGGTAGAAACGCCGGGCGGCGGGCACATAGGGTACCGTCAACTCGCCTCGGCCGGCCTCCTCCTGACCCTCCTCGGCGATGGCGTCGGTCGCTGCCGTGATGGCCGAGTCAGGCTCCATCCCGTCGCCGACCGGCAGGCTGGGGATTGCCTCGCCTTCCGCAGCAGCATAGGTCACCGAGCGGCCGGCAGGGAGCATGCCGTGCACCATGTACATCGCGGTCGCGTGTCGGATCAAGCCGGCACTAGTCGAGAC
>CAYQUY010000217.1:0-4629 GCA_964420755.1 uncultured Anaerolineaceae bacterium | reverse complement strand
TGATTGCGTTCAGATACATATGAGACAACCTCGGTAGCGGGAAAAGGGCATCGGGGCCATCCTTGGGGTGAGGGACCACAACCAAGGAGAGACCCCGATGCGACTCGTATCATATCCCCGATCGTTCTTCTGCGTGGCCCGGCATGCGCCGGTGGAGCTGAGCCCCAAGGCTCAGGAGCGTCTCAGGCTGTTGCGGGTCTGGCAGGGGATGCAGGAAAAGGGTCTGAAGGGGGTTGAAGCGGCCCGAGTGGTGGGGGTGTCGCGAGCCAGCCTGTACCGGTGGCAGGAGAGGCTCAGAGAGGAGGGGCTGCCAGGGCTGGAAGACCGGAGTCGGCGGCCGAGGCGGGTGCGGCAGAAGCAGTGGGGAGCAGAGCTGGCGATGGAAGTGCGGCGATTGCGCGAAAGCTGTCATGGGTGGGGCAAGGACAAGCTGGCGCCGTTGCTGTGGGAGGATGGCGAAATGGTCTCGATCTCGACGGTGGGGCGGATCCTGAAGCACCTGAAGGCCCGCCGCCTGCTGGTGGAGCCGCAGCGGACGCCCGTGCGGGCGTGCCACAGGCCTTGGAAGCGGCCCTACGCCGTGCGCAAGCCCAAGGACTATGGCGTCTCCCAACCAGGCGACTTGGTGCAGGTGGACACGGTGGAGGTGCGGCCGCTGCCGGGGCTGGTGGTGAAGCAGTACACGGCTCAGGACGTGATCTCCCGCTGGGATGTACTGGAAGCCCACAGCCGGGCTACGGCTGCCACAGCCAAGGGCTTCCTGCAGCGGCTGATAGAGCGAATGCCCTTTGCGGTCAAAGCCATCCAAGTGGACGGGGGCAGTGAGTTCCAGGCCGAGTTTGAGCAGGCCTGTGCCGAGCGGGGGCTCCGTCTCTTCGTACTGCCGCCTCACTCACCGAAGCTGAACGGCCACGTCGAGCGGGCGCAGCGGACCCACAAGGAAGAGTTCTACGCCTACTACGACGGAGCTCTGGATCTCAGCAGCCTCAATCAAGCGTTGCGCCGGTGGGAGAGGGTCTACAACACCATCCGCCCGCATCATTCCCTTGGCAGAAAACCACCAGCGCGGTATCTTCAAGAGTGCTTCCCCAGCATGGCCCCGGCGCCTCAGCTGTCTCATATGTATTGAACGAGTACAAGGAATTGTCAGCTGGCCGGTTCTGCTGTAAGATGCTCTCGTCGCAAGACACCCCCCGGTGTTTGGATCGGATTTTGCCCCGTCTGTAAGCCACCAGGAGAGCAGAACATACCAGGAGATATGCAGCCATGACAGAAACCCCACTGCACAGGCACGAGAAGGCCGAGGAGAAAGAGGAGGAGAAGAGGGAAGAGAAAGGGCGCGGGCCGGCGGAGAAGAACTGGGACGAGAAGTGGCGCCGCGATCCACTCACCGCAGCCGGCGTGGCACTGTTCCTGATGTGGATGGGGGCTGTCCTGCTCGTGGACAACCTTGGCTACCTGCGTCGAATCCCCAACCTGGAAAGCTGGAATCTCATTGCGCTCGGGGCCGGCGTCATCGTGCTTGCGATCGCGGCGATCCGCTATTTCGTCCCCAGCTACCGCCGTCCAGTCGGCGGCGTCCTGATTCTGGGGGTCATCCTGGTTGCCTCGGGGCTAAGCGGGGTGATGAGCTCGGGCCTCATTTGGGCAGGCGCCCTGATCATCCTGGGCGTTGGGTTGCTGCTGCGGGGTATCCTTAGGCGGTAGACGCTATGCGCTTTCCGGGTAGGCCAGGAATCGGGCCCAGGGAGGATTGACGTTGCGGGGGCGGTGCACACACCGCCCCCGATGATTCCCTGGGGTCTTCGGTTGTCGGCCGCGGGATCCGCGTCACAGCCGGCCGAAGTTGAGGGTCGAGAACTCGTCCCAGGCGTAGCGCAGCGGTGTCCACCACTCCCTTCGGCCGATGCAGCGGAAGTGCGGCGGGCGAAGCGCCAGAATGGTGTCCCCAATCTCATAGCGAGGCAGAATCGACGTGGAGACGACCAGGCTTCCCATCTCCCCGGGCTTCATCTCATGAAGCATCTTGAGCCCCGACCTTGTGCGCACCTCGAAGAAGTACAGGTCATAGTTCGGCACCCAGGCGCGCAAGTCGTCCCGCTGTTGGCCGAACATCCCTTCCGTCGTGCCGTAGATTTCCCGGATGGCCACCGGACCGTAGAGTGCGGTCAAGGCCGGCTGATAGCGGGTGTTGATACCGGGAACGCTTCCCAGGGTCATGATCTGCGTCTTCCACAGATCCTTGGGATACACCCTGTGTGTCCGGCGCAAGTATCGGCCGAATAGGACCGCCGTTGGGGCGACGCCACCGACGAGGGTGACATTCTCCTCTTTGCACTTCTGGTAGGCCAGCTCGAAACGCGCATCCCAGTCGCGCTGAGTCTTCCCTCCGCCCAAGGCGTCAATCTCCTCTTGAGCCGGCACCGAGCGGACCGGGGTGAAGGCGGAGACGTGCTTGGTGTAGATGCCGGAGCTATAGCCATACTCCAGCTCGCGTTCGCCAACCTTGATCTTGCCGACCACGGAGGGGAAATTGAGATTGAGATTCACACCCGCGAACAGGTCGAACCGCTTGGTCGCCGCAACGTAGTTCATCATGGCCCGGCCGGCGCTTACCCGCATTTGCAGGTCGGTCGCGGTCATGGGGATGAACTTCGACTCGCCCTTGGTCGTGCCCCGGGTGATCGCCCAGCCGATGGGCTCCTCGTTCAGCAGCAGGCTCACCTCGCCGGCCATCACCCGCTGGATGAGCGGCTGGTAGTCCTCGTAGGTGGCGATGGGGAACGAACGGCGGTAGTCCTCGATCGATGAGAGTTGGGCCGCGTGGTGCTCGGCGCCATAGCCAGTCTGGGCGTAGCCTCGCAGCAGGTCCTGGAGGAGGCGAGCCTGGGTCTCGGGGGGATGTGCAACGCCATCGTGCCAGGGCTGCAGCAACGCGGCGACGAGGGCTTCAGGATCGGCACCGAACATCTGACTACCTCCACGGCTCGGGAATGGGCCAAGTCTATTATGAAACGCACCCGTTGTCACCAGTCGCGCCGATCTTTGCGCCGTTTGTCGCGCAACGGCGCTCGCCCTATACTCCTATGTTGCTGCTCTTGGGCTTTCTGTCTCCGAGTGCTCTCCTGCTCACCAACCCAGGGACCATGCACATGACACACCACGTTGAACTCGCCCGCGTGACAACCGAGGCTGACCGCCATGCCTTCCTCGGCTTCCCTTACCGCTTGTATCGCCATGACCCGAACTGGACTCCGCGCCTGTGGCCGGAGCAGCGGGCCTGGCTGAGGCGGGAGAACGGCTTCTTTGACCATGGCGATGCCGACTGGTACATCGCTCGGCGCGCAGGGGAGGTTGTCGGCACCATCGGGGTGGCGATTGATCACCACGTCAACAACGCTCTCAACCAGCGCTCCGGCGTCTTTGGCTTCCTGGAGTTCGTAGAAGACTATGATGTCTTCACAGCCCTCATCGAGCGGGCCAAAGCCTGGCTGCGAGTCCGGGGTATGACCTACATGACCGGTCCGCAGAGCTTTGGCTCAAGCGACTATCCGGGGTTCCTCGTCGGGCGCTACGACGTGCCCGCCGCCCTCTTTGAGGGGCATTCGCCGTCCTACTACCTCGCGTTCGCCGGGCGGGCCGGCTGGCCCAGGGCCAGCGCCGACACGCTGGCCTACCGTGCCTTTCGGGAACTGGTTGAGGGCCGTCCGGAGATGATGCCGGCCAAGATCAAACATGTGGCCGAGCGCGTTGCCCGCAATCCGCGCTATGCCATCCGACATGCTGAACTCGCCCACTTCGAGCGGGAGTTTCAGATTGTCCTGCGGCTGTACAACCACTCCCTGGCGACTCTGCCCGGTTTTGCCCCCGTGGCTGAGGACGAGTTCCGCCGCTTCGTGCAGGAGCTCCTCCCCGTCCTGCACGAGGACATGGTCCTATTCGCCCTGGTTGACGGCAGGGAAGTAGGTTTCAGCCTGGGGCTGCCGAACTTGGCCGAAGCGTTCAAGGTGTGCGGCGGCCTTCGTCATCCGTGGCAATACCCACTGCTCTGGCTGGGAATGCGGCGCATCACCGGTATCTCCTACAAGATCCTCGCGATGGAGCCGGAGTATTGGGGGCTGGGACTGGAGGCCCTGATGCTTGCGCGGATGATCGAGATCGCGCTCCGGCGCGGCTACCGCTGGATGGACATGAGCCTCACGGGGGAGGACAACCCGCAGACGAACAAGCTGGCGACCCGGCTCGGCGCGGAGGAATACAAGCGGTACCGGCTCCTCAAGGTGGAACTCTGAGAGCTTGGCCGGCGTCGATGGAGTGACACAACGACAAGCCCCTGGTGAGTCAGCAGGTGGAGGTTGGATGTGCACCTACGACCCCTCGGTCTGGTTTTCTCGACGTTCCTGGCTCTGCTCACTGCCGCCTGCGCGGTGATCACCGTGCCGTGGGTCACGCCGGCGGCCTCTCCCACAGTCTGCCCGGAGGCAAGCCCACCGCCTCCATCGGCCAGCCCTCCGGTCCCCACCCCATCCCCCGCCACCGGATCTTGTCCGGTCCCGGGAAGCAGCGAGGCGGATGGCGCTCACGAGGAGGAATACGCGGTCTACGTCACCCTTCTCCGGACCCTATTCC
>CAYQUY010000216.1:1902-4660 GCA_964420755.1 uncultured Anaerolineaceae bacterium | reverse complement strand
GCCGTCGGCGGTCGCCTTTGTCGTGATTGGCGGCCTGGACCCCGCTCGAGGGGCCGTCAAGACGCTGCTGGGGGGCCTGTTCGGGCTGGTCCTCTTCTTCCTGCTCTACCTCCTGGGTGGCCTATTCGGTCGTATCGTGTCCCGCAGCCGCGGCCGGCCGCTAGGGGAGGTTCCCTTCGGCCTTGGGGATGTGACCCTGGCAGCTCTGATCGGCCTGGCGGTGGGTTGGCCGGGCGCGCTGGTCGCGCTCTTCCTGGGCATCCTGGCAGCGGGAGCTTTCAGCTTCGTGGTCCTTGTGGTCATGCTGGTCCGCGGCCGCTACACCGCCTTCCTGCCCATCCCCTATGGCCCCTTCATGATCCTCGGCGCCTATATTGTCTACTTCCGCCTGTGGACAACCGTCGCGGCGCCCTTGTTCGGCTGAGCGCCAACACTCTGGAACCCCCCTCTTCCCCGTAGGCTGTGACCTTGTGTTCCCGTTTCGTTGCAGGGACGTGTGCTGGGTGCGTCAGAGGGGGCGGAGTAGTGCCTGGGTACTGGCAGCGAGGTCTGGGGCCGGTCCTATAATGTAAGCGATGCGACCCCTGGCTCCGCAATGTGGGCGATTCAAGGGGATGGAAGGGCAGGCATGCGAATGAGGGGTATCTTCCGTAGGCACGGCCGATCGGGGAAGAAGCCGCGAGGTCAGAGCCTGGTCGAGTTCACAATCGTCCTGCCGATCCTGCTCATCATGATCTCCGGCCTGATCGAGTTCGGCTTCCTACTCAACTACTACCTCAACTTGATTGACGGGGCACGCGATATCGCGCGCTTCCTGGCGAACAGCGATCCCTCTCTTCCCGATGATGGACTGGGCTGTGACCCGGTGCACGGGACTGCTTACTATCCCAGGCTAGTCCAATGCTACTCGGCTCAGGCTTTCGGCTCCCAGATCGATTTCGATCCCGCGACCGACGATATCCTCGTTTCCTACTTCTCGGTATCCGGCCCCACCGTGACCACCTACGACACTTGGAGTTGGTACCACAATCACACTTCGGAGTTCACCCCGGCCGAGCTCAGCGACATGGCAACGCGGGCGGGCGCGGCCCCAGACACCGGTTTTGTCCTGGTTGAGGTCTTCTATGACTACAACATGATCCTGGCCCTGCCATGGATCACCATCTTCGTCCCGAACCCGATGAACCTGCACGCCTATACCATCATGCCCAATGCGTTCTTGAGCCAGCAATGAGTGGGACAGCCATGAGACCATCTCTCCAGCGCGGGCAAGCTCTCATCCTGATCGCTCTGGCCTTTGTCGGCCTGGCAGCCTTTGTCGGACTGGCCGTGGACGGCGGCATCCTCTTCAGCCAGATTGGTGCCTTGCGGCGGGCGGCGGACGCCGCCGCGCTGGCGGCTGCCAGCCAGTTTCACTCCGGCCTGCCGGCCCAATCCATCCAGGACGCGGCCGAGGAGTACCTCAGCCTGAACGACCTCGTCCCGTCGACGGTCAACGTATACGTCTGCGCCCAGGATTTCATCGACGCCGGGTGGAGCTATGCGCCTCTGATCGATGATCCCACCTTGTGCCGACCGGGATCGCCGCGTAAGTTCGTCCGCGTTGAGGCCGACATGCCGGTGAACTTCGCCTTCCTGCCCATCGTCGGCTGGGCCTCGACCACCATCCATTCCGAGGCCACTGGCGAGGCGGCCTCCCTCGACCTGGTGCTCGTGATCGATATCTCATCCTCGATGTCCTACGACCTGTGCTTTGACGACATCGACAACGATGGCGACGGGACGGTCGATGACTGCTTCAACGGACCCGACGGCGGCTGGCGTGTTGCGCGGTCGGGCGACAAAGATGACTGCAATGTGGCCATCTGCACCGCGAGCGCGAGCTGCCAGCCATTTGAAGACGTGCGGGCGGCGGCCATCGGCCTGCTGGACTACATGACCTTCCCCTTCGATCGGATGTCAGTCATTACTTTCGCCCGAGATGCCTCGGAGCTCGTCAGTCTGCAGGGTGGAACAAGCAGGACGACGGAGCAGAACGCCCTGGAGGCGATGGATGTGGCGCCTGATCCGCTCAAGCCTGAGCCGGGTGGGCCATGCTGGTTGTACTCGAGTGACGATCCCCGGGGCTGCACTTCGACAAACACCGCGGGGGCCCTTGCGGGCGCAGCCGCCGAGTTCGGTTCCCATGGCCGGCAGGAAGCCGTCTGGGTCGTGATCTTCCTCTCTGACGGCGGGGCGAACGCCGCCGTGTGGCCGGGTGAGAATCCGCAGCTTCCTGAGTCCTGGATCTGCCCCGGAGCGGCTTCGCTGCCCACCTGGATTCAGCCAACGTGCCGAGACCCGTACGCGGATACCCGGCATCCCCCCAGCGACCCAGAGTACGATGCGGATGATGCAGCCCGGGACTGGGCGGAGTTCCTGGGCTGCCTGTATGAGCTCCCCGGGGGGGACCACATCGCCGGCTGTCCCACTGGGGGCGGTCAGGGCGCGGTGGTCTTCACGATTGGCTTGGGCGGGCTCATGGTCGAGGCGCCATCTTGCGCTCCCTACTACGCCGGCACTTGTGATCCGGATCTTGGCGAGCATCTCCTGCGCTATGCTGCCGCGGTAGGGGATGACGGGGATCCTTATACGGATCCGTGTAGTTCGACCAGCCCGGGCGAATCCTGCGGCAACTACTATTTCGCTTCCGGGGGGGCGGATCTGGACGCGATCTTCGACGCCATCGCCTCCCGTATCTTCACCCGTATCACGGACT
>CAYQUY010000216.1:0-1802 GCA_964420755.1 uncultured Anaerolineaceae bacterium | reverse complement strand
CTGGACGCGATCTTCGACGCCATCGCCTCCCGTATCTTCACCCGTATCACGGACTAGGGAAGGGCTGCGACTATGGAAGCCACACCCGTCTCCACTTCCACCCCGCCGATGCCACACCGTTGGCGCTCGCGGGGCCAGGGTCTGGTCGAGTTTACCCTGATCCTGCCCCTCATGCTCCTGCTTCTGTTTGGGATCGTCGAGCTGGGGCGGCTGCTGGCGGCCTGGCTGGCAGTCGAGAACAGCGCCCGCTTTGGCATTCGGGCTGCGGTCACCGGCAACTATGACGAAAGCTACTGCCCGGGAGCCGGCTGCGCCCCGGCCTCGGCGGACGAGGACAACGCCCGCCTGCAAACGATCCGGGACGCGGCCCGCGCCGGCGCCGTGGCCATCCTGCGCAATGAGACCGTTCCCCCGGCCTCGCCGGGATACTTCAAGGTCACGATCTGCTCCAGCCGGGCGTCCTCCTATGTGGCCCCGGTCCCTTCGGCGAACCAGTCTGCCGTCTGCAACCCGATGGACGATCCGGGAGGACCCGGCGACACGGTTACGGTGACGGTAGACTTCGACCATCCGCTCATCGTACCGATCATCAGCGCTTGGTGGCCTCAGCTCCACCTTACGGCTGAGCGAGAGGGGATCGTCGAGCAGTTCCGCGTCTCCCGGCTGGCCGGTGTTCCGCCTACCCTGGCCCCGCCTTCGCCAACCTACACCCCCAGGCCCACGGACACTCCGACCCTGACACCTACGGAGACGCTCGTACCCTCGGCGACACCAACAGTCATCCCGTCGGACACCCCTACGATAACCAGAACCCCGACGCCAACCGCGACGCCCGATTGCGGTGACATCTACTTCACGAGCATGGACACCAATGGCTCGGACAAAGTCGTCGCCTACATCCAGAACGACAGCACGTACGACCTTACCTTGATCACCACGACTTTCGCCTGGCCGACCATGGCTGCCCTCTCGAGCCCGGACGTCTATCTCAACTACTTCAATTTCGCGGGCGATCGGTATTGGGATGGCACCGTCCAGAGTTCCCCGTACACCACGTCCAACACCTCGACCCTGTACGGCGGATCGAACAGGTGGAGGGCCGACTTCACCCATCAGCCCCCCGAAGGGATCTACGGTTCGTTCACAGCGTCGCTGACCTTTCAGTTCCCCGGCGGCATCACCTGCCCCGTCAGCCGTTCCATCAACGAGCCCAGACCGCCCACTCCGACCGTGACCGCCACGCGGACGATCACCCGCACGCGGACGATCACCCGGACCCCGACGCGCACGCGGACGCCCACACGAACGGTGACCCTTGGACCGACGGCGACCCGCACGCGGACTCTCGCGGCAACGGCCACGCGCACCACGGGCCCCTCGGCGACGCCCATCCCGTCCAGCACACGGACCGTGACGCGCACGCCGACACGGACCAGCGCTGCCAGCCCAACGCGGACGACGGGTCCCACGAATACCCGCACGCCTTCTCCGCCGACCTCGACACCGACTCCGCCCGCGTGCAGTGACTGCTGAACCGGCCGGGGCCCCGCACTGCGGGGCCCCGGCGCGCTGCCCATGCGCCATCCCCTCTCGCTCGGACACGTGGGAGCCGTTGGGCCAATCCCATAGGGTGCTCGGGATCGCTTGGAGTACTCGGGCTGATTGCGTTCATATACATATGAGACTGTGACACTGGCCGCAGCAGGACAGGGCCTCGGACCCCCACTCCATGCCCTCGCGCAGCAGCCCGAAGCGACACTTGCACCTGCATGCAAGTGCAGGTGAGCGGAGGGCCTCCCCCT